>DASVHT010000275.1:0-2513 GCA_036382455.1 Dermatophilaceae bacterium | reverse complement strand
GGCGACCCGGTAGGCCGCTTCGGCAGCTTCGGCCACCGGTGCCGCGACTCGTTTGGCGACCAGCCAGGTCACCACCAGGGCGGCCGCCAGGGCCACGGTCACGCCCACGGACAAGGCGATGAGCACCCCACTGGCGAACGCCTCGTCGACGTGGGTCTGGGCCTGGGCCGACAGCGGTGGCTTGATCTTGTCCATGTGCGAATGAAACGCGGGATGAGCCACGAGCAGCACCACCACCAGCATGGTGCCCGCACCGGCGATGACCACCAGGCCCATGGCGGTGAAGAGTCGCCAGGCCAGTCCCAGGGCAGGCCTTCGGGGCCGACCGGCCCGGACCCTCATCCGGGTCCCATGCGGTAGCCGACGCCGCGGACGGTCAGGACGTAGCGCGGCGTGGCCGGGTCGTCTCCGAGCTTGCGCCGGATGTGCACGATGTGAATGTCAACGAGGTGCTCGTCGCCGACCCAGTCCGGTCCCCAGACGCGCTCGATGAGCTGGCTGCGGGTGTACGCGAGCCTGGGTCGTTCGGTCAGGGCGTCCAGCAGGTCGAACTCGGTGCGGGTGAGCTCCACCGGGGTCTGCCCGACGTGGACCTCCCGGGACTGGGAGTCCAGGCTCAGGTCCCCGATCCTGCGCACGTGCGCGTCCCCTCCGACCGGGGCCGCGGCGCGCGGTCGGCGGAGCAGGCCGCGGATACGGGCCGTCAGCTCGCGGGGGGAGAACGGTTTGGTCATGTAGTCATCCGCGCCCACGGACAGCCCGATGAGCGTGTCGACCTCTTCACTTCGGGCGGTAAGCATGATCACGTAGGCGTCGGTGAAGGTGCGCAGCTGGCGGCACACCTCGATGCCGTCGATGCCCGGCAGCATCACGTCGAGCACGACCACGTCAGGGGGGTCGCGTCGCGCCGCGGCCAGAGCCTGTTCCCCGTCCGGTGCCGTGGTGACCACGAACCCCTCGTTCTCGAGGTAGCCGGCCACGACCCGGGTCAGGCTCGGCTCGTCGTCCACGACCAGGGCCCGGTATGGGGTGCTGGTCACGCAGTCAGGCCCCGTCGCGCTGGGTGGCGATCAGAGCGGCCCGTTGGGCCTGCCAGGTCTCAAGGTCGATCTCGCCCCGTGCCAGCCGGCGGTCGAGGATCTCCAGCGGCGACTCACCCGTGGAGCGGGGCGTCCCACTGCCACTTCCGGGCAGCAGACGCACGACCAGCCACAGGATCAGCCCGAGCAGGATGAGCCAGAACACCCCCATGGCAAACATTCCGAGCACGCCCACTCCGCCGCCATACCAACCCATCATGGTGAACTCCTCCTTGACCTGCCCGGTTTGCTCCGGATACCTCCAGCGTCGACCCCCGTTGGCGCGGTTGTGGCCAGAAACCATAAAGAAACGATGAAGAAAACCGGCGCAGCGTGCCACAGGTCCGCGCTCAGCCGGTTGCGGGCGCGATCGTGCCGACCACCTCGCCCAGGCCGATGTGGCCGCCATCGGGTCCCGGTGCCCAACCGGTGATCGTCACGGTGTCGCCGTCATGCAGGAAGGCCCGCGTCGTGCCGTCCTGCAGGGTCAGCGGCTCCTGGCCGTTCCAGGTGAGCTCCATCAGGCTGCCGCGGGTGTGCGGCTCCTTGTCGCTGATCGTGCCGGAGGCAAACAGGTCACCATCGCGAAGGCACGCGCCGTTGACCGTCATGTGCGCGAGCATCTGGGCGGGGGACCAGTACATGCCGGCGTAGGTCGGGCTCGATACCACCGTTGCGTTGATCCGCACCTCCAGGCGGATGTCAAGGCCGAAAAGACCTGTGCCAGAACCCATGAGGTAGGGGAGTGGCTCGGGATCCTGGTGGGGCAGCGGCACCTTGGCTGCCGCCAGCGCATCCATCGGAACGACCCAGGCGCCCAGGCTCGAGCCGAAGGACTTCCCCAGGAAGGGGCCCAGCGGGACGTACTCCCATGCCTGGATGTCGCGGGCGCTCCAGTCGTTGAACAGGGCGACCCCGAAAAGGTGGTCTTCGGCATTGTCGATGCCGACCCGCGCGCCGAGCGCGGTGCTGCCGCCGACGATGAAGCCGAGCTCTGCCTCGATGTCGAGCTTGTCGCTCGGGCCATAGCGAGGTGCCGCATCGGCGGGCTCCTTGCGCTGACCCATCGGCCGGACGATGTCGGTGCCGCTGACGACGACCGTGCCGGAGCGACCGTGATAGCCGATCGGGAGGTGCTTCCAGTTCGGGGTCAACGCATCCCCGTCGGGGCGGAAGATCTTGCCGATGTTGATGGCGTGGTTCTCGCTGGCGTAGAAGTCGACGTAGTCGGCCACCTCGATGGGCAGGTGGAGGGTGACCTCCGCGAGCGGGATCAGATAGGGCTCGATCACGTCCCGGTGGACCGGGTTGGACAGAACCTCGGTGAGCCAGGCGCGGGCCGCCTTCCACGCCGGCCGGCCAAGTGACAGGAAGTGGTTCAGGCTCGGCTGCGCCCAGCAGACCCCCGACTCCATGCCGACGAACTCGGCGGCC
>DASVHT010000274.1:0-4172 GCA_036382455.1 Dermatophilaceae bacterium | reverse complement strand
ATGTGGCGAGGGATGCTCAGCGAAGAACAGCTCGTCGCCTCAGGCCTTCCCATGGGCCTGGTCCGAGTGGCCGCGGGCATCGAGGACACCGCTGACCTCGTCGCCGACGTGCTCGCGGCCGCTGACGCGGTCGCCGAATCTACGGCCACGTTCGTGGCAGGAGGTACCCGATGAGGACTCTCATCACTGGCGGCACCGTGATCAGCAGGACCCGGCAACCGGCGACCTCGACCGCGGTGACGTTCTGCTCGAGGACGAATCGTCGAGGTCGCCGAACACATCGACGCGCCGGTGAGCGTCCACGAAGCCCAGTACCTCGTGGCGTTTACATAGGACTTTGAAGCCCCACTAACACCGACTCGCACTGACCGAAGGGCCACCCGCATGCGACGCCAACGCCCGTTCGCCCAGGTCGACGTGTTCTCGCAAACCGCCTACCTCGGCAACCCGGTGGCCGAGATCCTCGACGCCGAGGATCTCGAAGACGCGGACATGCAGCGCATTGCTCGGTGGACGAATCTGTCAGAGACGACGTTCGTCCTGCCGCCGACCACGCGTGAGGCGGACTACCGGTTGCGGATATTCACCCCAGGCGGCGAGCTGTCCTTCGCCGGCCACCCGACGCTCGGCTCTGCGCACGCCTGGCTGGAACGGGGAGGCACGCCAAAGGTGTCGGAGCGTCTCGTCCAGGAGTGCGATGCAGGTCTGGTCGAGGTACGACGCCGCGCCGGGTTGTTGTCGTTCGCGGCTCCGCCCACCCGTCGCAGCGGGGACATCGAGGAGGACTACCTGGGCCAGATCGTCGATGCGTTCGGCATCGATCACGACCAAGTGCTCGCCCACCAATGGGTGGACAACGGGCCCGGCTGGGCCGTCGTCCGGCTCGCGACGGCGCACGAGGTGCTGGAGCTGCAGCCGGACCTGTCGCGGATCCCTACCGCGATGGTCGGGGCGATCGGCGCCCACCCGGACGGAAACGAGCACGCGTTCGAGCTGCGCACCTTCGCACCTGGCGTCGGCGTCGCCGAGGATCCTGTCTGCGGCAGCATGAACGCCGCCGTGGCGCAATGGCTCCTGCGAACCGGCGCGGTGTCGGGCAGCTACCGCGTCTCCCAGGGCCGACGGCTGGGCCGCGCCGGAGACGTCACGATCACCGCCGACCCTGACGGGACAATCTGGGTCGGCGGGAACACGAACACCCTGTTCCACGGCGCCGCGTTAGCGCACTAAGACAGTGGATCGTTCGGACCAGAACGCCGTGACGGCCAATCACGGGTTACCGCGCCCTTGGGCACGCACACCGCCGCATTGGCGGCCACACGCGACCGTGATCCGGTCGCTGACACAACGCTCTCGGAGTGCCCACCCGCATGCTGGCGCGTGCTGCTGGTAGCACAGAGGATATGAATGGTCTTGCGACAGGCTGACCCGGGTGCACCGGAGCTGGCCCGAAGGTCTGGCCGGACGGATCGAGGCGGTGACGGACAGGGCTGCTGCGGCTCCACGCAGCGAGCGGTTGATCCGTCGTGCCGCCGCGTTGGTCAGGCTCGAGGAGTCCACTTCTTGCGGTCGCCGCTCAGGGGTTGGCTTCGACGAACATTCGCTATGCCGCGATCCGAGTCGTGCGTCATTCCGCCGCGTAATGGAACGAACCACGATTGCGGGCTGGGCCATGCGGTCACGTCTGCGGGCATGAGACCCTCCTCAGCCTCAGCACAACGAACTCCGACTTGGGCCCGTGGCTACTCGATTGCGCCCGGGTCCTGGATCGAAGCCGCCCGCGTCACCTTCTCTGCATTTGCCCCGGGCTCGGGGTCCACGGTGAGCAGCGCGTCGGCCTCAATGTGGGCAATCGCCAGGTACTTAGCGAAGACGGACTGGCAGGCGCGGCTTTCGTCGGGGGATCGGCCTTCAACCCCCCCCAGCGGCTGGCGAAGGCGTAGCGGGTCCAGTTTCGGGCCTCGTCAGGCCGGAAGCCGAGGACGGCACAGGCCCACATTTGCGTCCTCCGCTACGTGCCCGAGGGGTCGGCCGGCGCGTTGTGCGAAACTCGAGGAGATGCAGACACGCTCGGGTGATTTCGAGTTGACGATGGACGAGCTGCGGGCGATTGCCGGGTATGCCGTGGCGTGCGCCGAACCTGCACTCGTCCTCTTCCAGAAAGCCTGTCCCGATGACCCTCGCCCGGCGGCGGCTCTCCAAGCCGCGCGAGTCTTCGCCGAGGGGGCGCCCCATTCGCGCCTCCAACGGACCGCCGCGACCGACGCCCACCGCGCAGCCAGGGACGCTACGACCGAAGCCGCCCGGCATGCAGCGAGCGCTGCAGGAGATGCCGCCGCGGCGGCATACCTCCATCCGCTGGCGAAGGCGACGCAGGTGCGCCACATCCTTGGGTCGGCCGCCCATGCCGCCCGGGCGGCCGAGCTCGCACGGGGCGATGACCCGGTGGTCGCGGAGTATGTGATCACCGCCGCCGCCAAGCGAGCCATGCCGGTCGTCCTTGACGTGCTGACCCGCTATCCGCGTGCGCCGAAGGGGCGCAGCCGGGTCCCGGTCCTCATGGAACGGCTCGACAGCCTGCTTCGGGATCCACCACCGACGCCGCGCGTGGTCGACGACCCCGGGCCGTTCTTTCACGGGACCAAAGCCGACCTGCGTCCGGGTGACCTGCTCACACCGGGCTGGCGCTCGAACTACGGATCGGGGCGTCAGGCCAAACACATCTACCTGACGGCCACACGCGAGGGCGCGCCACTGGCTGCCGAGCTCGCTCGCGGCGAGGGGCCCGGACGGGTCTTCCGGGTCGAGCCACTAGGCACGATCGAAGACGACCCGAACGTCACCGACAAGCGCTTCCCCGGGAACCCGACCCGGTCCTACCGAACCACCGAGCCACTGCGGGTCATTGAAGAGATCACGGGCTGGAAGCGTCCTCCGCCGGAGATGATCCAGCACATGCGCGAGCGCATGGCCGAACTGGCTGAGCTCGGGATCGAAGCGATGGACGACTGACGGCGGCGGCTCCACCACTTGTCCGCCCGGGGCGATTCCCCACTCGCATGGATAACAGCGTCATTCCGCGGCGTGGTCTGGAGCGTCGATCCCGTCGGGCACATCGTGGGTTCTGGTGACTGGGACTGCGGTGTCAGTCCGACTCATCGCGGTCCCGCCCGTACCGCTCGTAGATCACACGCGAGCCGAACGTCCTGGTCTCGACCAGGGCTAGCCGCATGTGCTTCGTGACCGGCGGCAGGAAGGGCGTGCCGCCACCGACGACGACCGGGTTGCGGAACAGGCGCAGCTCGTCGACGAGGCCGAGCTCTATCGCTGTCGCGGCCAGGCCGGCGCCGCCGATCGAGACGTCCTTTTCGGTCGCGTCGAGCGCCGCGGCGGCCTCCTCAGCCAGCGATGCCTCGGCGAGCCGAGCGTTGCCCTGAACGACGGTGTCGAGCGTGCGGCTGAAGACAACCTTCGGGATAGCGCACCAAACGTCGGCGAACGCGGCCCCCAACTCGTTATTGCGCATCGACGGATCCGTCTCCCACGGCAGCATGGTCTCGTAAAGCCTGCGGCCGCACAGATAACCGCCGAGGTCGCGCGTCTGCGCGATGTGGAAACGAAACTGCTCCTCGTTAGGGACCGTCCACTCGAACCCGCCCTCGCGGTCGGCGATGAAGCCGTCAACCGAGACGCTCATCGAGTAGATCAGCATGGTTTCAATCTCATCGCACCGGAGCGACGGACGATGATCCCGATGAAGGTCACCGTAGAGCTAGACATCGGGCTCTCCCTCCTTCTGCAGGGTGCTCTTTCACAGCTAGTGTCCGCCATGCCGTGATGCACGTCTTTCCGCCGCGTGTGACGTATTTGGGAGGCAAGGCTAGGCTCCGACGCCCTTCCGACTCTCGCGGGCCTCCTCATCAAGGTCATGCAGCAAACCTGTCCCCGGATTCTTGCGGACTATTTGCGGACCGCGGAGCCCCAAACACCCTCTGACCTGCGCAAACGCGCGGATTCAGACGTTGAAGCGGGGAACTCGTGGCTAGCTAGCCGGTCCCCGGCGGAACAGGAAGTCGGCCAGGTTCAGTTCAGTACTCCGTGACGTTGACCAGTTTCCCGTCGCGGACCTGGCCGACGCCGGCGCCGAACAGCCGGAAGCTTCGGCCGGTGGC
>DASVHT010000273.1:0-1766 GCA_036382455.1 Dermatophilaceae bacterium | reverse complement strand
CGGCAGGGAGGAGTTCGAGCTGTCCATCGACAGCCGCCGCCGCAACTCGGCGTTCTCCGCGGTCAGCCGGTCGATGAGCTCTTCCTGCGCGTCGACCAGCTGGTCTTGGACCTGCGCCCGGTCGGCGTGCAGCCGGACCGTCTCCACATAGTTGCCCAGCTGCTCGCGCTGCGCCTCGATCAGCGTGTTCTTGCCGGCCGACAGCTCGTCCTTGCTGGTCACAACCTCACGCAACCGCGCGTTGGCCGAACGCAGCCCGCCCACCTGCGCCCGTAGCTCCTCCACCAACGCGGCCAGGTCCGGCGTGGGCGGAAGATCGGACACGAGGTGACATGATCAGCCTTGTGCACATCAGATCAAGCCGACACGCCGCAAGTCAGCGGGCGGCCTGAATGGACACGATCAGACAGCCAAAGTAGCGCAGTCGCGAGAGAACTGCTGTAAGCAGCCTTGCGGTAACGTCCTGTGGGTGAATGGGGGAGGTGGCGCTGTGTGCCTTGTTACGGTGGCCGTGGACGCCGACGCGCCAGACGGAATTAGCGCTGATCAATCGAGTTATCGTGGCCGCCTTCGAAGCTTGCACCCGCTCAAGTATTCCGGCTGCTTAGGCCTAAGCCGCGACAGAGCCGGCGGTCACAACGCTGCTTGCATTCTTGAGGAACTGAGCGGCACCAAAGATGCCTAAAGTGCCCGATGGGCCACTCTGGGTGGGTACCGTAGAGGTTGGGGATCCCTTGGCGACCATCACGCCGTCGCCGCGAACCAACGACGGATCGGCGTACGTCGGGGCGCAGTTGCTGGTTCGACTGCACGGCCAGCCGATCGGCGAAGTCCAGTTGCCGCTCCGGTACGGCATTGTCCAGGCTGACCACCTCGCAAGAGCTTTGACCGCGGAGCTTTCCGAGGAAGTACAGGGGCATTTGGCCGCGGACGGGCGCTCGTTTTATCCGCCGGTTACACCCTCCGGGGCGGACCCGCAGGGCGGACCCAGGCCGTGCACGTGGTCCGCACGGCTCGCTGGGCTGGGTGTCGGTCGCCCATTCGTTTCCGTCGTGCTCGCGACCTGTCGGCGTCCAAAGCGGCTGACTCGCACACTGCACACGCTGGCCGCCCAGACCTATCCCGAGATGGAGGTGCTCGTCGTCGACAACTGTCCGAGCGTGCCGGGTGCGCAGGCCGCCATCGACGCGGTGCAGGACTCACGGATTAGGCGCTTAGAAGAGCCAGTGCCGGGTGCGTCCCGTGCGCGCAACGCAGGACTGCGCGCCGCATGCGGCGAGGTGGTTGCCTTTACCGACGACGACGTCGACGTCGACGTCGACTGGCTTGGGAACCTCGTAACGCCGTTCTACGAGGATCCTGGGACGGCCTGCGTCACCGGGCTTATCCTGCCGACCAGCCTGGAAACGCCAGCAGAACGGACGATCGAGGAGTTCGGAGGATTCTCAAAGGGATTCGTGCCTCGCACATTCGCCATCACCGACACCGGCCACGGTCCAATGTACCCGTACAACGCAGGGCTCTTCGGCTCCGGCGCCTGCGCCGCCTTCCGACGTCGCCCGTTCCTCGCGCTTGGCGGTTTCTCTGCTGACCTCGGCCCGGCTACGGTCGCTCGCGGGGGCGAGGACCTTGACGCCTACCTGTCGGTCTTGTACGCCGGCCACCGGCTACGCTATGCGCCCGCCGCAGTGGTACGTCACGAGCACCGACGGGACCCAAATCAACTCGCCAAACAAGTGTACGGCTACGGCATCGGTTTGAGTGCC
>DASVHT010000272.1:0-6209 GCA_036382455.1 Dermatophilaceae bacterium | reverse complement strand
CCGAGGCCAGAGCCTTGCCTGCCCCGAGCACTCCGCCGAACACCCCGCTCATGAAGTTGCCATCGGCGATGCGCTTCTGGACCTCGGCCTGGATTCTCTCGACCACGTGGTACTGACTGTCGAAGTCGTGGACGAACCGGTTGTTGAGGAGACCGTCGAGGTACTTCGGCGCGTTGTCAGCGAGCAGGCCTCCCTGGACAGCAACCGGTGGCACCACGACGAATCCGAGAGCGGTGAACACGCCCACCAGGCCGACGAAGACCACTGTCACCGACAGCGGTCGTCGAATCCCGCGCCGGGTCAGCGCCTCGACCAGGGTGTTGAGGGCCAGGGTCAGGAAGACCGCGACGATCATGAGGGTGAAGACCTGCGTCAGCTGGCCCAGCGCCTTGTAGAGGCCGTAGGCAACGAGGACGCCGAACGCGCCGACGAAGCCGACGTAGAACGGCGACTGGCGGTTGAGCGGTAGCCCGGCGGTGCCGTAGTCGCGACGGCCGCAGGATGCCCGCGCGTCGGCTCCGATGGGCAAGGCGGCCGTCAGGAAGTCAGGTTCGACCAGCTCGGCGGTCTCGTCTGCGCCTTCCTGTGTGGTCGGCGTGCTGCCGACGCGACGGATCTCTTGCTGCCGTCGACGAAGCTCGGACCACTTCTTGCGCATGGGTTGACCTCCCGCGGCGAGCCTCATGGGCCTGACGGACGGCCCGTTGGGGCGCCACGTGGCGGCCGCGCCCTGGTCAGCCTTCGCGGAAGCGGTTGATCGCGGGAAGGAATGCTTCCCGCTTCTTCGTGTCCGTGACGCCGAGACCGGTCCGCGGGGCCAGGGCGAGGACTCCGACCTTGCCCTGGTGCAGGTTGCGGTGGACGTCGTACGCTGCCTGGCCGACCTCCTCCAGGGGGTACGTCCTGCTCAGCGTCGGGTGGATGAGCCCACGGTTGACCAGGTCGTTGGCCTCCCAGGCCTCGCGGTAGTTCGCGAAGTGAGAGCCGACGATGCGCTTGAGGCTCATCCAGAGGTACCGGTTGTCGTACTCGTGCATGAACCCAGAGGTCGATGCGCAGGTCACGATCGTGCCGCCCCGGCGCGTGACAAAGACGCTGGCACCGAAAGTCTCGCGGCCGGGGTGCTCGAAGACGATGTCAGGGTCCTTGCCACCTGTCAGCTGGCGGATCTTGGCGCCCAGGCGCTTCCACTCCCTGGGGTCCTGGGTCTGCTCGTCCTTCCAGAACCGGTAGCCCTCGCCGGTGCCCTCGCTGCGGTCGATGACCAGGTCGGCGCCCATCGTGTGGCAGAGCTCGGCCTTGTCAGGGCTGGAGACCACGCAGATCGGGGTGGCGCCGGACGCAATCGCCATCTGGGTGGCGTACGAGCCCAGTCCGCCGCTTGCGCCCCAGATCAGGACGACGTCGCCCAGCTTCATGCCGGCGCCGTTACGCGAGACCAGCTGACGGTATGCCGTGCTGTTCACGAGGCCCGGAGAGGCAGCTTCCTCCCAGGTGAGGTGCTTGGCCTTGGGCATGAGCTGGTTGGTCTTGACCAGGGCAAGGTCCGCCAGACCACCGAAGTTGGTCTCGAAGCCCCAGATGCGCTGCTCGGGGTCAAGCATCGTGTCGTTGTGACCGTCGGCGTGCTCGAGCTCGACGGACAAGCAGTGCGCCACGACCTCGTCGCCGGGCTTCCAGGCGTTCACGCCGGGTCCGGTCCGCAGGACGATGCCGCACAGATCGGAGCCGACCACGTGATAGGGCAAGTCATGCTTCTTGGTCAGCGGCGAGATCCGGCCGTAGCGCTCGAGGAAGCCGAAGGTCGGCACCGGTTCGAAGATCGAGCTCCACACGGTGTTGTAGTTGATGGCGCTGGCCATGACCGCCACGATCGCCTCGCCCGGGCCGAGCTCGGGGACCTCGACCTGTTCGACGTGCAGGCTCGTGCGCGGGTCCTTGTCGCGGCTCGCGAGGCCGGCAAACATCCCGATCTCGTCCTTGTGCACCGTGACCGCTCGATACTTCGCCGGGAGCTCAAGCGCGCCAAAAGTCTCCGGCGACCGGTCGCCGGAGAGGATCGCATCGAGAATTGCCTGCATCGTGGTACTCCTCTGGAGCTCGGACGTGCGGCTGACGGTTCGCCGGCACAGGATCTTGGTGGTGGCCCCGACTGACCCAAAACCTACCCTGCGGGGTGGCCCCTACTGGGCATCATCCGAGATCTGGGCGGATGCGGCCGGTTCAACCAGCTCGACCAGGATGCCGCCCGCGTCCTTGGGGTGGATGAAGTTGACCCGGCTGTTCGCGGTGCCGCGGCGAGGGGCGTCATACAGCAGGCGCATTCCCCGCTCGCGCAACGTCTTTGACACGGCCTCGAGGTCGACGACGCGGTAGGCGACCTGCTGAACCCCCGGACCCGAGCGATCCAGGAACGCGGCGATCGTCGACTGCGGTGAGAGCGGTGCGAGCAGCTGGACGGATGAGCCGGACGAGCCCACGGACATCATCGCCTCGCGGACTCCCTGCTCCTGGTTGACCTCCTCGTGGGTCAGGGTCATCCCGTAGGTGTCGCGGTAGAAGGCGATAGCTGCATCAAGGTCGGTCACGGCCACCCCGACGTGGTCGATGGCCGTGAAGAGGTTGGCGGCTTGTTCGGTCATGTGCGCCAGCCTAGACGGGTCGAAATAGCGGACGTGTCGATGGCCCGGACGTGTCGAACAACCGCCCGTGGTGCAGACCTGGACAATTCGACGCCCTGCGTCAATGGCCTCGGTTGTCAGGACTCCGGCCGCCGCTAGAGTGATGGTGAACGTGGGCTTGTCCGCAAGCCCCGTTCTGCCCACCCAGTACTCACCATTGTCGTTGGAGGTACCGCCATGAGCGAACGTCCCGTGTCCGTGATCGTCGCAGGAGCTCGCACCCCGCTGGGGCGCCTGCTGGGGTCCTTGAAGGGCTTCTCCGGATCAGACCTCGGTGGCCTGGCCATCAAGGGTGCCCTGGACAAGGCAGGCGTGCGCGGCGACCAGGTGGACTACGTGATCATGGGCCAGGTGCTCACCGCCGGCGTCGGCCAGATCCCCGCGCGTCAGGCCGCGGTCAAGGCCGGCATCCCGATGACTGTTCCCGCTCTGAGCATCAACAAGGTGTGTCTCTCCGGCATTGACGCGATCGCCCTCGCCGATCAGCTCATCCGAGCGGGCGAGTTCGAGATTGTCGTGGCAGGCGGTCAGGAGTCGATGTCCAACGCTCCGCACCTCTTGGAGAAGAGCCGAGAGGGCTACAAGTACGGCAACGTCACGCTGCGCGACCACATGGACTGCGACGGGCTGTGGGACGCGTTCACCGACCAGGGGATGGGACTGCTGACCGAGGAGGGCAATGCCGGTGACCTGGAGTTCACCCGCGCCGAGCAGGACGAGTTCTCGGCCCGCAGCCACCAGCTCGCCGCACGCGCGTGGAAGGACGGGTTGCTCGACGACGAGGTTGTCGCTGTGTCGATCCCGCAGCGCAAGGGCGACCCGATCGAGTTCAAGACCGACGAGGGCATCCGCGGGGACACCACGGCCGAGTCCCTGGCCAAGCTGCGCCCCGCGTTCAGGAAGGACGGCACCATCACCGCCGCCTCGGCCTCGCAGATCTCCGATGGAGCTGCCGCGGTTGTCGTGATGAGCAAGACCAAGGCCGAAGAGCTGGGTCTGACCTGGCTCGCGGAGATCGGTGCCCACGGTGTGGTGGCGGGCCCGGACTCCACGCTGCAGAGCCAGCCGGCCCAGGCCATCACCAGGGCCTGCGCGAAGGAGGGCATCACGCCTGCGGACCTCGACCTCGTCGAGATCAACGAGGCGTTCGCCGCGGTCGGTCTGGCCTCGACGAAGGCGCTCGGCATCGACCCGGCCAAGGTCAACGTCAACGGCGGCGCGATCGCGCTCGGGCACCCCATCGGGATGTCCGGGGCCCGGATCACCTTGCATCTGGCGCTGGAGCTCCAGCGCCGCGGTGGCGGTGTCGGTGCGGCCGCGTTGTGCGGAGGCGGCGGGCAGGGCGACGCGCTGATCGTGCGCGTTCCCAAAGCGTGACTCCCGCGGCCACCCTCAGCGCGACCGCAGCACTGAGCGGCTACTGATGGCTGGTCGACCTGTCGATGTCCCTGCCTTGGTGGAGGCGGCCAGGGCAGGTGCCCCACGTGCGGTTGCGCGGCTGATCTCCCTTGTCGAGGACGGCCACCCGGCGTTGCGCGAGGTGATGGCGGCCCTCGCGCCTCACACGGGTCGTGCGCACATCATCGGCATCACCGGCAGCCCGGGTGTTGGCAAGTCGACCTTGACGAACGCGCTGGTAGGCGCATTGCGGACCCAGGGCAAGCGGGTCGGCATCCTTGCCGTTGACCCCTCCTCGCCGTTCTCCGGTGGCGCCCTGCTGGGTGACCGGATCCGCATGCAGGACCATGCGCTCGATCCGGAGGTCTACATCCGCTCGATGGCCAGTCGTGGTCACCTCGGCGGCCTGTCCTGGACCACTCCGCAGGCGCTGCGCGTCCTGGACGCCGCCGGCTGTGACGTCGTGGTGGTGGAGACCGTGGGTGTTGGCCAGAGCGAGGTTGAAGTGGCCGGTCTGGCCGACACCACCCTGGTGCTGCTCGCGCCCGGGATGGGCGACGGTATCCAGGCGGCCAAGGCCGGAATCCTGGAGATCGGTGACGTCTTCGTCGTGAACAAGGCGGATCACGATGGCGCCGACGCGACGGTTCGCGACATCCGCCACATGATCAGTCTTGGGGACCGCACCGAGCCCAATCTCTGGAGCGCTCCCGTGCTCAAGACCGTTGCGGCCCGAGGCGACGGCATTGACGAGCTCATGGCAGCCGTCGACGACCACTTCGCCTGGATGGAGACCTCCGGGGCGCTACGTGACCGACGTGTGCGTCGTGCGGGCGACGAGATCCAGGCGATCGCCATACAGGCCCTTCGTGCTCGCATCGGTGACCTGCGCCACGGGCAGGGCGTGGATGAGCTCGCCGCTCAGGTCGTCGACGGGGGCTCTGATCCGTACGCCGCCGCCGACAAGGTGGTAGCCGCACTGACCTGAGCCGGGTGGCTCGGCCGGCTGTCCATGGCCGAGGCCGGGGGCAGGCTCAGCGCCCGGCCGCCGCCGCCATCAGGTATCGGCTGACTCGCGGCTGGCTGACTGCTCGACCTCGAGCAGCGAGTCGTTGCGACGCTCTGCCTCGAACGCGGCGTGACCGCCGCGGAACCCGAAAAGTCGCTTGGTCCACAGGATGTAGGCGATCGCGAACAGGTTGATCACCAGGGCGCTGACGCGCAGCCAGGTGACCTTGGCGATGATCTCGTGGATCTCCAGAGGGACGAAGAGCGAGGTGGCCACGACAGCGACGTACTCACCCCACCTCTTCTTGAACCACAAGCCGATGGCCTCGACCAGCTCGAGTGAGCCGTAGGCCAGGACGCCGATGGCGACCAGCAACAGCGTGGAGTGCTTAGCGGTGAACGCCTCCTGGATGAAGTGGACCGGGCCGGTCTCCTCGAGGTCGACCCCCAGCTTGTCGGCCAGTGGTATGAAGACAGGCAGGTATGAGTTGAAGACCTGTTTCAGCGCACTGCGGGACCCGTCGAATCGCCACACGCCGTAGGCCAGGGCCACCAGCAGAACGCCGCGGATGCCACGTTCGAGGGCAAGGAACCGCAGGATGAACGTGTCCCGAAGGGCCTTGCCACGCAACACGATGGGTGCGCCATCAGCGGGCCCGGAACCTTGAGGTGTGCCCAGGACATAGGCGCCACAGCGCAGGCAGCGCCATGCGTGTCCCGACGGGGTGGTCGCCTGCAACCTCGCGGCGAGGGCTGGCTCGGTGGGAGCGTAGGTCGCGTGGCCGTGCAGCCCGCATGAACGCGAGTTCCAGTCGAAGTTCTTCAGAGGGCGCCAGGTCACCCGCCTGACCCTAGCGGCACCAGGGTCCGTCGGGTCTTTAGGCTTGGGAGCATGCTTATTGCCTTCTCCGTCGCCCCGTCCGGTTCTGTTGACTCCACCGGCTCCGTCAGTGAGGCGGTAGCGGCCGCAGTCAGGGTTGTGCGCGACTCAGGCCTTCCCAACCGGACGGACTCGATGTTCACCACGGTCGAGGGCACCTGGGAGGAGTGCATGGAGGTCGTGCGTCAGGCCTGCGAGGCCGTTGGAGCCTTCGGCCCCCGTGTCAGCCTGGTTCTCAAGGC
>DASVHT010000271.1:0-12353 GCA_036382455.1 Dermatophilaceae bacterium | reverse complement strand
CGCACGCCTGAAGTACGCGCGATCTGGGGTGGGAGTGGTGCTCGTGGCGCCGGGGTATGCCCGTCGACAGGTCCACGCCATGACCGATCTCGGCACCATCGTGCTCAAGGGCACCCCGGGCGAGCTGTTGCTCTACTCGTTCGGCCGCCGGGACGTTGCGAGGGTCGACCTATCAGGCCCCCAGGAAGCCCTCTCAGCCATCTGACTCCGGCACATGATCAGTCCATGACAGTTGGATGACAGACCGATCACATGCCGCCGCCATTCAACGCCGAACACACTTCGTGGGCGGGTGGGACTTATCGAGGGGTAAGTCATGACCAGAAGCTGGAAGGTCTACGCGACCGCGACGGCCGCGACCATGGCGTTGATACTGGCGGGTTGCGGCCAGCAGACGCTGAAGAACGAAGCCAACCAGTCCCGCGCGGCGGTGGCGCTGGTAGCGGCAACCACCGGGCAGGTAAGGACGTACTACATCGCTGCTGACGAGGTGCTCTGGGACTACGCGCCGGATGACACGAACGACATCACCGGGGCACCGTTCACCGCCGATGAGCAGGTGTTCACGAAGCAGGGACCCAACAGGATCGGGCACAAGTACTGGAAGTCGTTGTACCGGGGATACACCGACGCATCCTTCACCCAGCCCATCGTCCGGCCAACCTCCTGTGCTCCCACTGCCAGCGTGTGCGACGACACCCTGGGGATGCTGGGACCAGTGATCCGCGCCGCCGTGGGCGACACCATCAAGGTGGTGTTCAAGAACAACACGCCATACCCCGCCTCGGTCCACCCCCATGGTGTCTTCTACCAGAAGAACGCCGAGGGTGCGCCGTATGCGGACGGGACTGCCGGGGGCAACAAAGCCGACGACGCCGTGCTTCCGGGAACGACCTTCACCTACAACTGGGGCGTACCGGACCGCGCGGGCCCGGGCCCGATGGACGGCTCCTCGGTGCTGTGGATGTACCACTCGCACACCGATGAGGTCGCGGACACCAACGCCGGGCTCATCGGGCCCATGGTCATCACGGCCAAGCATCGGCCGACCCTGCCACCGCGACACCGCTGGACGTCGATCGTGAGATCTTCCAGTTCTTCACCGTCGAGAACGAGAACAACAGCCCGTACCTCGAGAAGAACCTCAAAGAGCTGGCGGGGGCACCGAACAACATCTCGACGAGCGACGCGGGCGCGCTCGAGGAGAGCAACCTGATGCACTCCATCAACGGCTACGTCTACGGCAACAGCCCCGTCCCCACCATGCGTAACGGCCAGCGGGTGCGTTGGTACATCTTCACGCTGGGGACCGAGGTCGACCTGCACAGCCCCCGCTGGCACGGCAACACCTTGACCGTCAACGGCATGCGCAGCGACATGATGCAGATCATGCCCGGCATGATGATGGTCGGCGACATGGTTCCCGACAACGTGGGCACCTGGCTTCTCCACTGCCACGTCAACGACCACATTCTCGCCGGCATGCAGACGCGATACCGCGTCACGACCTGAGGACGGGGGATGATCGGGCGGGCCCGGCGGCGTTTCGCCGGGCCCGCCCAGCCCTTCTCAGCGGACGGGCAACCCGTGGCTGCGCAGCGCATCCTTGACCTGGCCGATGGTCAGGTCACCGAAGTGGAACACGCTGGCGGCAAGCACCGCGTCGGCTCCCGCGTCGACGGCGGGAGCGAAGTCGGCGACCTTGCCCGCGCCGCCGCTGGCGATCAAGGGCACGCTCACCTCTCGTCGAACGGCCTCGATCAGCTCTAGGTCGAAGCCGTCCCTGGTGCCGTCGGCGTCCATCGAGTTGAGCAGGATCTCACCCGCGCCCAGATCCACCGCCCGGGCGCACCACGCGATCGCGTCCAGTCCTGTCCCGTCGCGACCACCGTGGGTGGTCACCTCGAACTCGCCTGTGGCCGAACCCGATTCGCCGTGTCGACGTCGGACATCGGCGGACAGCACCAGCACCTGGGAGCCGAAGCGATCCGCAATGTCAGCGATCAGGCCCGGGCGGGAGATCGCGGCCGTGTTGACTCCCACCTTGTCGGCCCCCGCGCGCAGCAAGCGGTCCACGTCGTCGACGCTTCGCACGCCCCCGCCCACGGTCAGCGGGATGAACACCTGCTCAGCTGTCCGGCGCACCACGTCCAAGGTGGTCTCGCGGTTGCCGCTGCTTGCGGTGACGTCAAGGAACGTCAGCTCGTCAGCGCCCTGCTGGTCATAGCGTTTGGCCAGCTCAACGGGATCGCCCGCATCACGCAGGTTCTCGAAGTTGACCCCCTTGACCACGCGGCCCGCGTCCACATCAAGGCAGGGGATGACCCGTATCGCGACACTCACCGGGCGAGCCTATCGAGCAGCCGGCTGCGCGGTCCCCGGCTGTCTACAGTCCAGGGATGCACTTCACATCGGCGGACGAAGGGGTCGCCGCCGCCCTTCTGGCTATAGGCAGGACCCAGCCACGGTGCGGTGGAACGAAAGTCGTCGCCATCGATGGGCCCAGCGGCTCGGGCAAGACCGAATTCGCGGGGGTCCTCGCCGAACGCCTTCCGGGCGCGCACATCCTGCACATGGACGACCTGTACCCCGGCTGGAACGGCCTGGTACAGGCCGTTGCCGACCTGTACGACCAGGTTCTCGCTCCGCTGGCGCTTGGCGAGCGGGCGGCATACAGACGATGGGACTGGGACCACGATCGGTATGCCGAGACGCACGAGCTCCCACCGACGAACCTCCTGCTCGTGGAGGGGGTCGGCTCGGGAGCGGGATCGGGAGCCGAGCTCGAGTCGGTCCTCATCTGGATCGAGGCAGACCGCAGCGTCCGTTTCCGGAGGGGAATGGAACGTGACGGCGACTCGTATCTGCCCCACTGGCGGGGCTGGGCCGCCCTCGAGGAGGCCCTGTTCGCCAGCGACGGGACACGGGCGCGCGCAGACCTCATCCTGGACACCACACCATGAGCACCAGACAGTGACCGCCGCCATCCACCCGATCCGTGACAGGGCCGATCTGCCACCGGTCGCAGACATGCTCGGCCTGCTCCCGGCATCAGCTCTGACCCGTCAGCCGCTGGGACGTGGGCGGCTGTGAACCTGCACGAGCGCCGACAGGCGCGCCGCCTCGGCCTTGCCAAATGCGCCATCAGCCTTCTGGATCGCCATCACCGCAACGGTATCGGTGTCATCAAGGTCCACGCTTACCCATGGCGCCCCGCCTCCGAACAGCACGCGGACGATCTGAGTCCACTCCAGCCTTCGTGTGATGATCAGGTTGCGGACCACCAGACCCTGCGCCGAGGGGACAGCGCGGATCGAGGCGAAGCGCCAGAGCATCGCGGAGACCGCAGCACCGCAGGAGACCAGGAGCAGCCGGTCGGGCAGGCCCCAGCCACCGAACAGCGGATCCACCCGGGGCATCGAGATCGCCCCAACGACGAAGATCAGCAAGGACAGTACCGCCATCGTCAGAGCGACCCTTCGCCCCCGACGGGGACGGAACACTGCGTAGGGGTCGGGGGCACCCGCGCCCGAGGCGCCGGGCATCAGAGCCGGCAGGCGGCGATGTCGGTGACAAGGATCGCCCGTGCGCCGAGGTCGTAGAGCTCGTCCATCACCTGGTTCGTACGGTTGCGGGGCACCATCGAACGTACCGCGACATAGCCCTTGTCGTGCAGCGGCGACACGGTCGGCGACTCCAGACCGGGTGTCAGCGCGCACGCCTGCTCCACCAGCTCGACGGACACGTCGTAGTCCATCATCACGTAGCTGCGCGCGGTGATCACGCCCTGCAGACGGCGGGTCAGGATGTCGAGAGCGCCCTGTCCGGAAGTGTCCCGGCGCTGGATAAGGACGGCCTCGCTGCGCAGGATCGGGTCGCCGAAGATCTCGAGACCCTGCTGGCGCAGGGTCGTTCCGGTCTCGACGACGTCAGCGATCACGTCGGCAACACCCAGCGTGATGGCAGTCTCGACCGCGCCGTCGAGGCGAACGACGTCGGACTTAACGCCATGCTCGGCCAGATGGGCAGACACCAGCCCGGCGTAGCTCGTGGCGACCCGCTTGCCTTCTATGTCCTTGACGCTCGTGGCGACACCGGGCTTTGCGGCATAGCGAAACGTCGAGGAAGCAAAGCCCAGAGACATCGACTCGACCGCAGCCGCACCGGAGTCCAGCAGGAGGTCACGACCGGTGATCCCGCCGTCGAGGGTGCCCGAGCCGACATAGACAGCGATGTCCCGCGGGCGTAGGAAGAAGAACTCGATGTCGTTGTCGACATCGGTGAGCACGAGTTCCTTGGGGTCGCGACGACTCCGGTATCCGGCCTCGCGCAGCATCTCGGCGGCGGGCTCGGCCAGAGAGCCCTTGTTGGGCACGGCGATTCTTAGCATGTCATGGGTCCTTGCGGTTGAGGACGGGCGCCCGCTCAGAGGTGGGCGTAGACGTCGTCGAGCGAGATGTCAGCAGCAACCATCAGCACCTGCACGTGGTAGAGCAGCTGGCTGATCTCCTCCGCTGTGTGGGCCTTGCCCTCGTACTCGGCGGCCATCCACACCTCGGCGGCCTCCTCGACGATCTTCTTGCCGATCGCATGGACCCCGGCGTCCAACGCGGCAACGGTGCCCGACCCCTGCGGGCGGGTGGCAGCCTTGTCGGTCAGCTCGGCATACAACTGGTCGAAGGTCTTCACGATGCTCTAGGTTACGGGGCCATCCCGGCCTGGCAGTGCGCGAGTCCGTGGTGCGGACGCGCTCGCACCCGACAAACCCCCTTTTGGCCGGAAAAGACCCTTCTAACGCATACGTGATACAACGTCGGAGACGAGTCCGAGGGGGATCCGACGTCAATGGAGACAGGTGTAGGGATGACAGACAGCTCGCGAGTTCGGTCCAAGGCCTTGGCAGAGAAGGTCATGTCGGCGCAGGAGGCCGCCCAGTTCATCACGGCGGGTTCGAACGTCGGGATGAGCGGGTTCACCGGCGCTGGCTATCCGAAGGCAGTCCCTGGGGCGCTGGTCGATCGCATGAGCGAGGCGAAGTCGCGTGGTGAGCGTTTCGCCGTCAGCGTCTGGACCGGCGCGTCGACGGCACCAGAGCTCGACGGAGCGCTGGCGGAGGTCGAGGGTGTGGACCTGCGCATGCCCTACCAGTCCGACCCGGTGAGCCGCGCCAAGATCAACGCCGGGCTGATGGACTACATGGATATCCATCTGTCCCACGTTGCACAGATGGTGTGGGAGGGCTTCTTCGGGCACATGGACATCGCCGTGATCGAGGTGGCCGGGATCACCGAGGATGGCGAGCTGATCCCCTCGTCCTCGGTGGGCAACAACAAGACGTGGATCGACCAGGCCGACAAAGTGATCCTCGAGGTGAACTCCGCACAGCCCATCGAGCTGGAGGGCATGCACGACGTCTACTACGGCACCGCGCTGCCGCCGAACCGATTGCCGCTGCAGATCATCAATCCCTCCGACCGGATCGGTGTGCCCTACCTTCACTGCCCGCCGGAGAAGATCCTCGCGATCGTGGAGACCAACAGCCCCGACCGCAACTCGCCCTTCAAGGCGCCGGATGCCGACTCGAAGCAGATCGCGGGCCACATCATGGACTTCCTGGCCCACGAGGTGAAGATGGGCCGGCTGCCCGAGACGCTGCTACCACTGCAGTCGGGTGTCGGAAATATCGCCAACGCCGTGCTGATGGGGCTCGACGAAGGCCCGTTCCGGCCGTTGACCGCCTACACCGAGGTGATCCAGGACGGCATGCTGCAAATGCTCAAGAGCGGCACGCTGAGCATGGTCTCGGCGACGGCGTTCTCCCTCAGCGACGCGGCGATGGCTGATCTGTGCGAGAACATCGCCGATTACCGCGAGCGCATCATCCTTCGCCCGCAGGAGATCAGCAACCACCCCGAAGTCATCCGCAGGCTCGGCTGCCTGTCGATGAACGGCATGATCGAGGCCGACCTGTACGGCAACGTCAACTCAACCCATCTGATGGGCTCGAGCATCGTGAACGGCATCGGTGGCTCGGGTGACTTCGCCCGCAACGCCTACATCTCATTCTTCGTCACGCCGGCGACCGCCAAGGGTGGCGCGATCTCGTGCGTCGTTCCGATGGTCAGCCATGTCGACCACACCGAGCACGACACGCACATCATCGTCACCGAGCAGGGTCTGGCCGACCTGCGCGGCTTGCCGCCGCGGCGCCGTGCCCAGGTGATGATCGACCAGTGCTCGCACCCGGACTACCGGGCCCAGCTTCAGGACTATTTCGACCGGGCCACGGCCAGCTCACCCGGCAAGCACACGCCGCACCTGATCGAAGAGTCATTGTCCTGGCACGCCCGGTATCTGCAGGACGGGACGATGCAGAAGGCGTGAGTCGTCGGTCTCGCCAGCCCCTGATGGCGGGCTTCGAGCCGGCAGCTCCGCTGGTTCGTCGGCGGCGAAGAGCTGACTAGACCGCGCGGGCGATGCCCTGACCGCTGATGCATTGAGCGCCCCGACCGGCTCATGCCTTGGGTGCTGATGCCTCCAGCTCACGGAGGGTGAGCGCGGTCGCTACCGCTGCGGTCGCGGCCTCATGGCCCTTGTCCTCGCTGGAGCCCGCGAGCCCGGCGCGGTCCAGCGCCTGCTGGTCGTCGTCGCACGTCAGGACGCCGAAGCCCACCGGCACGCCGGTCCGGACGCTCACCTCGGTCAAGCCCATCGTGGCCGACGCGCAGATGTAGTCGAAGTGTGGCGTCCCCCCCCGGATCACGACACCGAGAGCGACCAAGGCGTCGTACGAGGGGGCCAGACGCGAGCACGCAACAGCCAGCTCGAACGCTCCCGGCACCCGGACCAGCTCGACCGACGAGACGCCCGCATCGGACAGACCACGACGGGCGCCGGCAATCAGCCCGTCCATCACCCTCGTGTGCCACGACGCTGCGACGATGGCAATGCTCAGCGCGCTGCCATCAACATGCAGTGAAGGCGCGCCGTGCTTCATGCCTCGGCTCCCGCGTCACTCATGCCGACTCTCCCTTGTCGAGCTCGTCGAGGATCAGATCGTGGCCCATGCGATCTCTCTTGGTGCGCAGGTAGGCCTTGTTGTGCGCACCCGGCACGACGCTGAGCCGTTCGACCGCCGCCACCTCGATGCCGTAGTCGCGCATGGCGTTGACCTTCATCGGGTTGTTGGTCAGCAGCCGCACCGCCGCGACGCCAAGATCAGCAAGGATTGCCGCACCAGCCGCGTACTCACGCGCGTCGATCGGCAGGCCCAGCTCGGTCTGTGCATCGACAGTGTCAAATCCGTTGTCCTGCAATGCATAGGCCTGCATCTTGTTGATCAGACCGACTCCCCGACCCTCGTGACCGCGCAGATAGACAACAACGCCGCCCTCCGCTCCGACCCGCTCCAGGGAGCGCTCCAGCTGGGGGCCACAGTCACAGCGCTGCGAGCCGAACACGTCTCCGGTGAGGCACTCAGAATGCAGTCGTGCCAACGGCGCTCGCCCCGGCAGACCCCTGGGGCTGATGAGGGCGAGGTGGTCGTCACCCGTGAGCAGGTCGCGATAGCCGACCACGCGGAATACGCCGTGCTTGGTGGGCAGGTGGGTCTCAGCAAGGCGCTCGACGCGGTCGTGGCGCTGACGCCAGGCGATCAGGCCCGCGATGATGATGACCGGCAGGTTGTATCGGGTGCCGAGCTCGAGGACCGCGGGCAGACGCATCATCGAGCCGTCATCATGCACGAGCTCGCCGATCGCACCCACCGGCGCAAGCCCGGCCAGGCGGCACAGGTCCACGGTCGCCTCGGTGTGCCCGCCCCGGACAAGGACCCCGCCGTCCTTGGCCCGCAACGGGACGACGTGCCCCGGGCGGCGCAGGTCCGAAGCGGTCGAGCCCTCCTGCGCCAGGAGGCGAATCGTATGGGCCCGGTCCGCGGCGCTGATACCGGTGGTGACGCCTGCCGCAGCATCAACCGTGACGGTGTACGCCGTGCGAAGAGGGTCACGGTTGTCCGCCACCATCAGCGGCAGTCCCAGACGGTCGGCGAGGGTCTCGGGCATGGGCGCGCAGATGTAGCCGGAGGTGTGGCGGATGGTCCAGGCCATCCACTCCGTGGTGAGGGTCGCCGCCGCCAGGATGACGTCGCCCTCGTTCTCGCGGTTCTCGTCGTCGAGCACCAGGACAGGAAGACCGGCCCTGAGCGCCTCGAACGCGTCTTCGATCGTGGACAGCCTGATGCTCATGCGGTTACCTCATGTCGTTCACGATCGGGTGCCTCGGCGTTCGAGGCCTTGAGCCAGACGAAGAAGCCATAGATGACGAGCCCGCCGTAGATGGCAAAGAGAACGGCTGACGGGTAGAAGTGCGAGTGGATCAGCAGCGGGACACCAACCAGGTCCACGGCGATCCACGCGAGCCAGAAGTCGTTCCAGCCCCTGGCCATCGCGTATGTTGCGACCATCGAGCCGACGAAGATCCACGCGTCGCACCAGAAGTACCAACGTGGCGCTGGAAAGCCGGCGCCGATCTGCGCGAAGACCCACTGCATCAGAGCCACGCCACCGACCCAGACCGCGAGGTACTGCAGCCGCTCGGTGGTGGTTGCCCATCGCGGGGTGATCGCGGGAGCACCGGCCGAGCGCTCCCGGCGGATCTGGCTCCACCGCCACCACCCGTAGACGCTGGTGATGATGAAGAACACCTGCCGGCCCGCCTGGCCATAGAGCGTCTGGTGCTGGGGATTCACGAAAGCCACGCCGAAGAAGACGGTGAACAGCAACACGTTGCCGATGATCCCGACCGGCCAGGCCCAGATCCGCCTCTTGAGCCCTCCGATCGCCGAACCGAAACCGAACGCGTTCCCGACGACCTCGCGCCACAGGATCTGCTGGCCGGCGATGCTCAGCTGGGCGTCGAAGATCCGCTCGAGGAAGCTCACAGGGTGACCTCCGCCCCAGCCGGAGCGTGGGTCAGCAGACGTTCGACGTACTTGGCAATCACATCGACCTCGAGGTTGACGATGTCACCAACTGCCTTGCGTCCCAGAGTGGTCAGCTCGAGCGTGGTGGGGATCAGGGACACCGAGAAGGTCTCGTCGGTGACGTTCGAAACGGTCAGCGACACACCGTCGACCGTGATCGACCCCTTCTCGACGACGTAGCGGGACAGCTCCGGGGGCAGCGTGAGCTGCACGACCTCCCAGCGGTCACCGGGAAGGCGCGCGAGAATCTGGGCCGTCCCATCGACGTGTCCCTGGACGATGTGCCCCCCGAATCTTGTGCTGGCGGTCATCGCCCGTTCAAGGTTGACCGGGGCGCCGGCCTCCAGGCTGCCAAGGCAGCTGCGGTTCAGCGTCTCGGCCATCACGTCGACGGAGAAGGTCTCGCGGTCGTGCTCGACAACTGTCAGGCACACGCCGTTGACGGCGATCGACGAGCCTTGGGTGGCATCCTCGCTCACCAACGGGCCGCGCACTGTGACGACGGCCGACTCCGTACCGCGTTCAATGGCGACGATCTCGCCAAGTTCCTCGACAATTCCGGTGAACATCAATGTCCTTCTGGGTTGGTTGCGGCGATGGTGGCGCGGACCCTGATGTCCGGCCCGATCATGGTGACGTCGTGCGGGGTGAGCCGCATGGTCTGGTCGATCGTCTGTATGCCGAGATCCCCCACCGCCGCACGACCGCCGCCAAGAAGCGCCGGGGCGAGGTAGGCGACTATCTCGTCGACCAGGCCGGCTCCGAGAAATGCTGCGGCCACGGTGGGCCCGCCCTCGAGCCAGACGTGGTGAATCTCTTGTTCGTGAAGGCTCTTCAATGCGTCAGCAGGGTCGTGAGTGGTCAGATGGAGCGTCGGCGCCGTGAGATCCAGCACGCCCGAGGACTGGGGGATCGGCCGCAGCCCCATGACCACGCGTAGCGGCTGACGACCGGATACCGATCCATCCGGCCCGCGCACGGTCAGCGCCGGGTCATCGGCGATCACCGTCCCGGTTCCGACGAGGATCGCATCGCAGTGGGAGCGCAGCTCGTGGACATCGGCTCGCGCCAAGGGCCCGGTGATCCAACGACTGCTGCCGTCAGCTGCTGCCGACCGGCCATCGAGCGTGGCCGCGAACTTCCACGTCACCTTGGGCCGGCCGTGCATGATGGAGAAGGTCCACGCGCCGTTGAGGGCCGTGGACTCCTGCGCCAGCACGCCTGCAGTCGTCAGGATGCCGGCGGCTTCCAACAGCGCCCTGCCCCCACGTGCTGACGGGTTCGGGTCAGTCTGGGCGAAAACGACGCGGGCAACACCTGCCTCGATCAGAGCCTGGCTGCAGGGCCCGGTCAGCCCGGTGTGCGCACATGGTTCGAGGGTGACCACGGCGGTCCCTGCTCGGGCCGCGGTGCCGGCCTCGCGCAACGCCACAACTTCCGCGTGGGGCGTGCCAGCCCCCATATGGAATCCTTCGCCGACGACCATGCCTTCGTGATCAAGGATGACTGCGCCCACGCGAGGGTTGGGATCGGCCAGAGGTCCGAGGGCGGCCAGCTCGAGGGCCCGACGCATAAGCGCAACGTCGCGCCCTTGTGTGTCGACCTCGCGGTCCGCCATGTCCTGCCCCTCGTGCTCGACTCGTCTTCGGTCGGCTCCGGGGCGCGAACGATGAACCCGTGCCATGGCGGGACTCAGCGGGCCCAACGGGTCCAGAAAGCGCCAATGACCTGGGTCACCACGACTGACCCGCCCAGACCCCGAAAGGGGCAGGAAGACGGGCGTCGCTGTTGCTACCTCTCATCCGGACTTTCACCGTCGGCCCGGGAGTTTCACCTGGTTCACCGACCGCTGGATGCGGTCGGGTCGCGGACTTTAACCGCCGGTTCGGAATTGCACCGATCACGGAGCACGTGTGGCCATTATGCCACCGCGATGTCACTCCACGGCATTCGGCCGTGCAGCCGGCGTTCCGACAGGGAGAATCGAGCTCCTCAGGCGTGGAGGCCCTTGCCTGTGGAGGGGGTATGCCGTGTAGCCAGCTCGCGCAGCTGGTCCACCGCCGCTGCGGCAACCTCGGCTCCGTAGACGGCCGACCCGGCGACGAAGACGTCCGCTCCGGCGTCGGCACATGCTTCGATGGTCGCCGCCGTGACTCCACCGTCGACCTGCACCCAGATCTCGCCGCCGCACCGTGTCACGGCCTCGCGGACCTCACGCACCTTGGGCATCTGGTCGGCCATGAACGACTGTCCACCAAATCCCGGCTCGACCGTCATGACCAGGACCATGTCCAGCTCGGGCAACAGGTCGGCATAAGGAGCGAACGCGGTGCCCGGCTTGAGGGCCATGCCGGCGCGAGCGCCGAGGGCACGCAGGTTGCGAGCCACCGCCCTGGGGTCGCGGGCCGCCTCGATATGGAACGTGACGCTCGAGGCACCCGCCTCGACGTACATCGGGGCCCACCGGTCGGGGTCATCGATCATCAGGTGACAGTCCAGCGGGATGGGGCTGACCCGGGCCAGCGCCTCCACGATGGGCAGTCCGAGCGTCAGGTTCGGCACGAAGTGCGCATCCATCACATCGACGTGGGCCCAGTCGGCGTTCGCGATCCGTTTGAGCTCGCTCTCGAGGTTGGCGAAGTCGCAGGCGAGGATGCTGGGAGATATCTGCACGGCCAAACCTTAGGGGTCGGTGTCAGGCAACCTTGCGCAGGAGCGCGAAGAACATCGCATCGGTTCCGTGGACGTGCGGCCAGAGCTGGACGAAGGGCCCCTCGCCGAGATGATCGACGGGGCGGCCGTCGGCGGCCAGGAACAGGTCGCGGGCATCGACGATCTCGACATCCTGGCGCCTCTTGGCGACGTCGGTGACGACGAACCTGGTCTCCGCCAGGTGCGGGCTGCAGGTCGCATAGCCGATGACGCCTCCCGGCTTGGTAGCCTCGATCGCGGAGACAAGGAGCTCCCGCTGCAGAACCCCGAGCTCGGCGAGGTCCGCCGTCGTTCGGCGCCACCGGGCCTCGGGGCGTCGGCGCAGTGCGCCCAGACCGGTGCACGGCGCGTCGACCAACACCCGATCGTAGGTGCCGGGCTCCTCTTCACCAACCTCGCGACCGTCACCGGTGCCGATCATGACCTCGAGGCCGGAGTCGATGGCCGCGTCAAGGGTCTGTCGGACCAGGTCCGTGCGGTGTTCGCTGATCTCGTTCGCGAACAGCGTCGCGCCGCGCTGCGCGCCAAGGGTCGCCAGCAGTGCCGCCTTTCCGCCGGGTCCTGCGCACAGGTCCAGCCACTTCTCGTGCTCTGCACCGGTGCGCACCTGGGCCGCGGCAATGGCCAGGGCGACCAGCTGCGAACCTTCGTCCTGGAC
>DASVHT010000270.1:0-1536 GCA_036382455.1 Dermatophilaceae bacterium | reverse complement strand
CCAACCAAATCAACCCCCTGACCAGTGGTGCCTCCCAGGTCGTGAGCCCCGACAGCACGAAACCCCTCGCCAAGTAACCGAGCCGGCCCTAGAGACTAGCGGCATGTGATCGACAATTTGTTGTCTTGGGGGTTTCCACTTAAATGGGGTCTCCATTTAGGTACTCTTGAACGGTCGCTCCTCAGGGGCTACCGCCAAGGCAGTTCGGGCCGCCCCAGGTCCAGGCTGGGCGGGGGCTGCCGCGCACCGCGCGCGGGCGGTGGCGCTGGCCGGGTCCGTCCGGCCTTGCGCAACGAGCGGTAGGTCACCGGCTGGCCGTCGACGGCCTGTCGCAGCAGGGTGTGGAACAGCAGGCCGCGGCTGCGCGAGTGCCGCCGGTTGAACCGGAACACCCACTCGTCGAAGTAGGCCTGCACATGCTCTGGGCTGACCGAGCCCTGCATGGTGCCCATCACCCAGCGCTTGACCAGGGAGAAGACCAGGTGCACAGCCGGGAGAACTTCGTGCGCGTGCAGGCCAGAGGCGGCAATCGAGGTGCCCTGGTGTGTGTAGCGCTCGCGGGTCGCCGCCGGGTAGGCAGACCAGCCGTCGGTGATGACCCGGCTGCCGGGCTCGACGTTCGCGTCCAGGAACGCGGCCAGGCTGACCGCGCTGGCGTCGGGGATGACACCCAGGCGGGCACGGCCGATCCGGCCCTCGTTGACCTCCACGGCGGCCGCGAACAGCACCTTCCCGAGAGCACCACGGCCGGGCACGCCCGGCTCCGGGCCGCCAAGGAAGCTCTCGTCGACCTCGACGTCCCCGCGCAATCGGTCCCGGCCCGGTCGCACCATCACCGTCCGGTAGCGGTGAAGCATCGCCCACGCGGTCTGGTAGGAGCCCAGCTCCATCTCCCGCCGAAGCTGGGTGGCCGAGACGCCGGTCTTGCTGTTGACCACCAGCCAGGCCGCGGCGAACCACACGGTCAGCGGTGTGCGGGTCTTGTCGAAGATGGTGCCTGCGGTGGCGGAGACCTTCCGCTTGCAGGTGCCACACAGCCACCTGGTGTCGGACAGCCGCCACCCATGACTGCCGCCGCAACCGGGACAGATGAGCCCGTCTGGCCAGCGGATCCAGTCCAGGTAGTCCAGGCACTTCCAGTCCTGATCGAACCAGGCACGCAACTCCGCGTAGGAGCCCGGGTAGTCCCGCCCGGCCGCCGGGCTCATGCGGGGTACTCCACGCTCCAAGAGTACCTAAATGGAGACCCCATCAACCTAAAATTGACCGTGCCGCCCACCCGGCGCCAGCCGGTGGTGGTCAACGGCTTGTCACGATCCCAGAGCACGATGAAGTCGCGAATGCCTTGACACGGCCTCGGTCCTTCAGGGATGACCTGCGACTACGTTGGTAGCGGGGGCAGGATTTGAACCTGCGACCTCCGGGTTATGAGCGCACAAGGCCACAGTCCGAACGTGCCTACTCGTCCTATTCGTCTCAGTCCTCCCACGACGATCGTGCTGACCCGCTCCAGCGGTTCCAGCTCTTCCAGCCCGT
>DASVHT010000269.1:0-3497 GCA_036382455.1 Dermatophilaceae bacterium | reverse complement strand
CCACTGCCAGGAGAGGGATCGGAGGCGACGCGGCCTGGCACCGTGCGTCGCGGCGGTCCTCCGAATCCCCGATGCTGAGGGAACGATCCGCCACGGCGGCGACCACCCGTTGTGAGGACCCGCTGCCCCAAGATCTCTCCTGCGTCAACCACCCGGCGACCGCCTCTGTCTGCCCGCGCGACCCATCCTGTTTGCCGTAGAACGCTCGCCACCCGGTAGGCGAAGGTTGAAACCCGACTGTCGTCCAGTCCTCGTCGCTGATTGTCCTAGTGCTCACGCTGTGGCTGCCCCCTTCTCTCGCTGGCGCTCACTCTGAGGCCCTGAGATGACGGTAGGGCCTCCTACCGACACGGGGTCAAGCCATAGGTGCGTGTCGACGCACTACCTCAACGCCTGGACGACGAGCGCGACGACTCCCAGCCACAGCAGCGCCGAGACGGCGCCGAGGGTGGTCCACATAGCGGAGTAGATGCCCGCGCAGGCCCGACCCTTACTCGGTATACCCCCGAGCCATTTGAGGGGCTCTGAGCGCGCCAGGAGAGCGGCGCGGGCCTAGTGGCGGCCGCGGCTAGCTGATTCCCAGGCGAGGGGCGCGGCGTCAGTCATCGCCTGGGAGTCGCCCACGCGTAGAGGATGATTCCGCCAGCCAGGACTAGGAACACTCCCAGCCCCCTGCCCATCTCATGGTGGACATGAGATGCCCACCAAAGGATGCCCACCGCCAGTCCGACGAATGCGCCTGCCAAAGAACCCCAGAACGTCCACCCACCCGCGTGGTCGTAGTGATGATGGCCCGACCCCCACCGACGGCAGTACAGCGCCCGGCCCCCGCCAACCAGCACCGCCCCTAGTACGGAACCGAGTGCGACCCATCCGTACGTCGACGCCAGGGTCGGCGGGTTTTGGGTCCCAGATGCAGTAATAAAGATCGCGTTCATGACTGGTCCCGGAGGCACTCGGGCACGTGCTATTCGCCGTTGATCCACATCGGGCCGGGGTCAGGCGGCACAACTTCGGCCGCCTGCGGCTCTTGATCTTCGCTCTTGGTCGGATCGTTGATCTTGCTCATCTTGATCTCCATCCGCTAGGTCCGGGCACCAACTGGCACCCGGCTACGCGCTACGTTCTGGAACTGGCCCGTCGCGCTCGATCACTGGCGCCTCGATGGCCGGCGCTTCGACCTCCTGCGCCACCTTCCGGGCCTGCTCCCGCCACGCCAGCGGCAGAGCGAAGGGCGCGGTCGTGGCCTAAAGGCTCCGCCCTAGACCCAGACCCGGCCCACCGCGCGTGGATGGCCAACTCAGCACTACCTTCCGGGCCTGCTGACGCCACGCCAGCTCGTCGCCGGCCGCGACCCCGCGCGCCAACTCGGGCATGTGCTCGTCGTCCCACTCGCGCCGGGCCGCGACCTTGTGTTCCGCCTCGCCGAGCTGCTTCTGCGCTTCCTTTAGCCGCGCCGTAATGCCCTCAAGGATGGCGGAAGATCGAGGGGGGATGACTGGGTCGGACCGGCGCCACCGGTTCCCCTTGTTGTCCACCCTGACGGCCGCCGCCAGGCGTTCCCGCTCATCCGCGGCACTCGCCGTCAATCGCTCGATATCCGCCAGTACGTTCGGGACCGCCGCGACACCGAGGGTCGCTGGCCGATGCCGGAGCAGATCCGCCGTCCGCTCGATCTGCCTGCCCAACTCGGCATCGCTCTGAGTGCTCGTCGCTACCGGGTCTACAGTGGCGTAGTTCGCCGCAGACTCAGTTACCGCCCGCCGAGCGGTCCCCAGGGCGTCCCGTAGCTGCCGGGGTAGGTCCAACCCATCGTCGCTCTGGCTGGCCGACAGGGCGCCCCGGTCGAATCCACCTGGGCCACGGATGGCTACCAGGTGTGAGGTGCCACCTGGAGGATCTACTGGGACGAGTTCGCCCACGTCGTTGGCAAGGGCCGCGACGAAGCGGCGGGCGCGCTCGTTCTCCTGCGTCAGCCAGCCGGCGATCGGCGTGCTCCAACGATCGGCCCCCTCGGCAAAGTGTGCGCACCAACCGGCCGGCGCTGGTGCGAATGCGATCGTGCTCCACTCTGTCTCGCTCACCTCTTGCTCGGCGCTCTTGCTCGGGTCGTTGGTCGCGCTCATGCGTCCACCATCCAGGTACCAGTCGGTACCCGAACCTAGCGAATGGGAGTCGACGGCAGCGACCGCGCTGCTGAAAGCGCCCCGCGTCAATCGACGTCGACGAGGACTGGCTACAAGCTTCGCTCTAGCACCGGGCCGTCGATCGCCGGTGACTTGACCTCGGGTGACTCAACCTGCCGCGCCGACTTCCGAGCTGTCTCTCGCCACGCCAGCTCGTCCGCCGACGACACCCCGCGCGCTAGGTCCGACGTGTGCTCGGCGTCCCACTGGCCCCGCTTGGCTAGCCGCTCGTCGGCGTCCGGCATGGCCTTGGCATACACCGGCCGGGTCCGCAGGGTCTCGGCGGTGCGCTCGATCTGGGCGCGTAGCTCGGCGTCGCTCTGAGTCCTCGGCGCCAGCTCGACCGCCGCCGGCTTCGCCTCAGACCCCGCTGCCGCGCGCCGTGCGGTCCCCAGAGCGTCCCGTAGCTGCCGGGGTAGGTCTAACTCACCGTCGTCGCTCTGGCTGGCCGACAGGTACATGCGCGCGTCCAACCTGTGCCGCGATAGCGCGGTGTACGTCCACTCGCGCGACCCCGCGCCGAGGACGTACGTGTGGTCATAGGTGGCACCCTGCACGCCGTGGCAGGTAACGGCGTAACCGTGCTGGACGTGTGGCAGGTACGACGCCGGCAGCTTGACCCTCGCATCCCGGTCGAGGTCTACGACCAGGCCGCCGTCCTCGACCGCGCGGACCACCCCGATATCCCTGTTGGCCACCCCGTGCTTGCGGCTTAGTGCCGACGTGTTCCGGCACTCGATCCGGTCGCCGGCCTGAAAGTCGGCGAACCTGTTGCTGACCACCGGGCCGCTCAGTCGACCCTCTGCTGCCACGATCTCCCGCGCGTGCTGGTTCAGCGCCCGCACGTCCTCGTTCGTCCGCGCGATCATTTGTGCTTGGGTCGGATTGTCGCGCGCTTGCTTCCACCAGTCGGCGACGCACGCGGCCCACGTCGCCGGCTGGCTGTCGGCCACCATGACCCGGCCCTCGGCGACGAGCCGGTCGATGGCCGCGGCGCCTTCGCCCCGCCGCATCCTCGCGAGTGCTTCCCGGTCCAGTCTCTGCTGCTGCCGCCTGTTCGCCGTCAGCTCCTGAGCGCCGACCTGCGCCGCGATACCCCGGAGCAGACCACCCGCCGAGATCGGCTGTAGCTGGCTCGGGTCGCCGACCAGGATCACTTTCGTGTGTGCCTTGTCCGCAGCCTTGAGCAGTCGAGCGAGGTCCCGCGTCCCAAGCATCCCGGCCTCGTCGATGACCATGACCCCACCCGCCGGCATCCCGGCCTTGCGCTGGTCGTAGGCCAGTACCTGAGCACACGTGTGGGTCGGCATG
>DASVHT010000268.1:0-8594 GCA_036382455.1 Dermatophilaceae bacterium | reverse complement strand
CGATGCAGAGCTGATGACCATCGACCTCGGCCAATGTCTGGTGACCAGGGCGGCTCGGGGGTTGAATCAGTTGCCGTCCTCATCCACAGGGGTAGGGGAGACCGTTCCACCGTCCACAGGTGAGCGACGGGGTCTGGTTGCGGCTTATGGCGGCCCCCACGATGGGTGTCGAGCCGGGACTGGCCTGGCTCAGCGCTCCCTCGGAACGCCTTGAGTAGCAAGGGGATTCAATGAGACCTTCATTTGCTGTCCGCTGTCAGGTCATCCGCGCCGCGGCCGACAGGGGAATGACCACCGCCGAATACTGCGTCGGCACACTCGCGGCCTGCGCGTTCGCGGCTGTGCTGATGGCGGTCGTGCGCTCCGGCGCGGTCAAGGCCGCGCTCACGGGCCTGATCACGTCCGCGCTATCGATCGCTTCCTGATGTCGGCGTCTGCGCCGCGGTCCGGGCTCCGGACCTGGTGTGGGCCTCGGGGCCTACGGCTTCGCCGGGGGACCTGGTGGGCGAGGTTCGGTGAGCGCGGCATGGTCACGGCCGAGTTTGCGGTTGTCCTGCCGGCGGTCGTCCTCGTGCTGGCCCTCTCATTGGGGGCGTTGGGGCTGGCCTGGGACCAGATCCGCTGCGTCGATGCGGCCAGTTCCGGGGTGCGCGCTGCCGCGCGGGGTGACAGCCCCGGGGCGGTGATCCTGGTTGCGGGTCGGGCGGCTCCGCCAGATGCACTGGTGTCAGTGGGAACGTCCGGTGACATCGTCAGCGTCTCTGTCGTCTCCCGACCCCGGGTGGCAGCGAGTCTGCTGCCCGCGTGGGTGCGTGCGAGCTCGACAGCGTCGGGAGCTCGTGAGTCATCCGAACCACAGCAATGAGGAACTCGCGGCTATGACGGCGGCGTCGGAGAAGTGGCGTCGCTCACCTGATGAGCGAGGTTCGGCCACCGTGGTCATGCTCGGTGTCATCGCCTCGGTGTTGATCCTGACGATCTTTGGACTCCTGCTGGCGAGCGCCGTTCTGGCCAGCCACCGCGCCCGGGCGGCCGCAGATCTTGCGGCCCTCGCCGGCGCAGCTGTGCTGATTCAAGGCGGGACCGAGCCGGCGGCATGTGGGTCGGCGGCTCGGGTCGCCGCCCTGAATCGTGGCCGGCTGGAGCAGTGTCTGGCGTCCGGAACGGAGGTGCGGCTCAGCGTGGATGTCCTGGCGGGCATGAAAGGCGTGGGCGTCGCTTCGGCCAGGTCGAGAGCCGGCCCTGACCCGGGCCGGGGGCTGAGCCCGATGCCTTGAGGCGCACGGACGCTGGGTGTGGAAACGACTGGCTGCCGACCTGTCGCGGCATCGGTCAGGACGAAGAGGGCGGTTCAGAGTCCTGGTGCTGATCCGGCTGTGCGGCCTTGCTGCTGTCGGGGCCTGTGTCGGTGGCGGTGTCGCTGCCCTTCACATGACGGTCGCTGCGGCTCGAACGATGACCGCCTTCGGTCGACGTGCTGGCGCCTGTGCCGGCTTGCTCCTTGCGCAGGTCGCGGAGCTCTTTGCGTGAGCGCGCCTTGCGGCGCGCGCCCCGGCTGATAAGGAGATAGGCGATGCCGAGCATTACCACCGACATCGCGCCGGCAAGGAACATGGCCAGGGGTGAGGCCGAGACCTTGACCCCCAGGGCGGTCACGACGATCGTCTCCGCGGTGGCCGATGGGGCCATCACGGCAAACACGACGGCGCCGGCAGCGATCAGGATCAAGAGCAGACCGAGCACGATCATCGGGGCAACCTCCAGGACTCATCAACCACTGATGACCTTGTCGTCACCGTGGGCAATGGTACCCATCGTGGGGTCTCAACCGTTTTCGCGCGGCCCCGACCGGTTTATGCACCATTTGGTGACCCGGCGAGGACGGCTGTCAGCAGCGCGACAGCTCCCGCCTTGTCCAGGGGTTCGTTGCCGTTGCCGCACTTGGGAGACTGCACACACGAGGGGCAACCTGTCGCGCACTCGCAAGCCAGGATCGCGTCCCGGGTCGCGGCCAGCCAGATCGTGGCTGCGCTGAAGCCCCTCTCGGCGAACCCTGCGCCTCCGGGGTGGCCGTCATAGACCAAGATCGTCGGACGGTTGGTGTCCGGATGCAGAGCGGTCGAGACGCCGCCGATGTCCCAACGATCCGATGTGGCCACCAGGGGTAACATCGCGATGGCCGCGTGTTCGGCAGCGTGGGCCGCCCCCGGGATCTCACTCACCCCGACCCCCGCGGCATCCAGCATCGCCTCCGTCATGGTCCACCAGACGGCCTTCGTGTGCAGAGTTCTCTCCGGCAGGTCCAGCGGGTGCTCACCCAGGACCTCCCCGCCGGGCAGCCTGCGCAGGAAGGACGTCACACGGGAGCGCACGTCCACGCTGCCGAAGCACATCTCGACCGGCCCCCAGGCCTGAGACTCCTCGATCTGACCGATGTCGAAGGCGCTCACGGAGCGTGCCTGCGTGGACCACCCCGGATCGCCGGCAACAACAATCGCATGGCCCTCCTCGACGTCATAGTTGGCGACCACGTAAGGCTGGCCCTGATGCACGTACACGGCACCGGTGTGGACGCTGGAGTGGGCTGCCGGTCCGTCGACTGTGCCCAGAACTCGCCCGGTGGACCGCTCGACGATGCGCACGGTCTCGCCGGTTCCGCGAAGCGAGATGTGTTCGCTGGCTCGTTCGGGTCGTGTCCAGAACCACCCACCGGGGCGTCTCCGCAGCATCCCGTGCGCCACCAAGCCCTCGAGCAGGCCCAGCATTGTCGGCCCGAACACCAAGGCGTCGGACTCAGTCAGAGGCAGCTCGGCGGCGGCGGCGGCCAGATGCGGCCCGAGGACGTAGGGGTTGTGCGGATCGAGGACTGCCGCCTCGACCGGCCGGTCGAACAACGCCTCAGGATGGTGGACCAGATAAGTGTCCAGCGGGTCGTCGCCGGCGACCAGGATCGCCAGGGAGCGAGATCCGGTGCGTCCCGCGCGGCCGGCCTGCTGCCACAGGGACGACAGCGTCCCGGGCCATCCCGCGAGCAGGACCGCGTCCAGCCCACTCACGTCGATGCCCAGCTCAAGAGCATTTGTTGCGGCCAGACCACGCAATGCGCCCGATCGAAGGCGTTGCTCCAGCTCACGTCTCTCTTCCGGCAGGTACCCACCGCGGTATGCCGCGACCGCGCTTCCCAACCCGATGTCGACCTCGCTGAGCGACCTGCGTGCGCTCGCCGCGACCGCCTCCACCCCGGCTCGGGAACGGGCGAACGCCACGGTCTGCACGCCGTCGACCACAAGGTCCGCCAGCAGGTCGGCGGTCTCGGCAACGGCGCTTCGCCGATGTGGCGGGTCGAGCCTGTCAACGGCCCCGCCTCCACCACTGGCCGTCAGAGCGGGTTCCCACAGTCCAAAGGTCATCGACTCCCTCGGTGAACCGTCGACGACAACGGCGCGGACCGGCATACCGATCAGCGCAGTGGCCTGAACCGCTGGGTCGGCGACCGTTGCGCTGGCGAGGATGAACGTGGGGGAGGCGCCGTAGCGGGCGGCCACGCGGCGCAGCCGCCGCACCAGGACAGCAAGGTGCGAGCCGAAGACCCCTCTGTAGACGTGACATTCGTCAATCACGACGTAGCGCAGTGATCGCATGAACGGCGCCCATCGCTCGTGGCCGGGGAGCAACGCGTGATGCACGAGGTCGGGGTTGGTCAGAACGTACTGGCAGTGGTCGCGGATCCACCGGCGTTCGTCCGGTGGAGTGTCGCCGTCGTAGGTTGCGGCGCGCAGCCCCGGGATGGCCAGTGCTGTGAGGCGCGCCATCTGGTCGGCGGCCAGAGCCTTGGTGGGGCTGAGATAGAGCGCGGTGGCGCCTCGTCCGGACGAGGCGGCCGCACCGTCGAGCACATCCGAGAGCACCGGCACGAGATAGCCGAGGCTCTTGCCCGAGGCGGTTCCGGTCGAGATGACGACATGCGAGCCACCATGAGCCAGGTCCGCGGCCTCCCGCTGATGAGACCACAGGTGCGCTATGCCGGATGTGCTGAAGGCCGAGAAGAGCTCAGGGGCAACCCAGTCGGGCCATTGCGCCACCCGCTCCTCGCGGGCAGGCACCTCGTGGACGTGTACGAGCCTTTCCGAGCGCCTTCCCCCGGCCAGACGTGAGAGCACGTCCCTGGGGTCGAAGGCCGGTCGGGTGGCAGGCGGCGGGTCGCTGGGCATCGCCCAAACCGTATGCCGTCCGCGTTCGCCGCGGACTAGGGTAGTTCTGAGCGGCCGATAGCGGCCCCGGACGATGAGGAGCAATGCGTGGATCTGTCGATCGCCAGCGAGACTCGCGGTGAGGTGACCGTTGTTCACGTCGGCGGCGAGATTGATGTCTACACGGCTCCGATGCTCCGCGAGCATCTCGATGAGCACATCTCCCAAGGTCGCCACCGTCTTGTGGTCGACCTCGAGGACGTCCCCTTCATGGACTCGACCGGTCTGGGCGTCCTGGTCGGGCGTCTCAAGCTGGTCCGGGTCAAGGACGGCACGCTGTCTCTGGTGTGTTCGAGCGACCGCATCCTGAAGGTCTTCTCGATCACCGGCCTGGACAAGGTCTTTCAGATCTTTGCCAGCCTTGATGATGCGCTGGCCGCGACCGCCTGAAGCTCGGGCGGCGACCGCCTGAAGCATGGCTGCCACCGCCTGAAGCCTGGCTGGACCGCCTGCCGCCCCTGAGCGGGACGGCTCGTTCGCGCCCGACTCTTTGGGCCTCTACAATGACCGCCAGCACACCTGCTGCGGCGGGTGTGAGCCGCGTCACGCGGGGACTCGCTGGTCACACACCAACCGATTCCGTCGGGCGCACGTTCGAATGCGATGTCCAACGTCCCCAGGAGGATCTGAATGCCAGGCCTTATCCATGCAGCCGGCGCTACACCACTGACTTTGGCAGGCACGAACCTCACTTTGGTGGTTGTTGTTGCCGTTATCGCCGTCGTGGCGTTGGTCATGGGCGTCATCTTTCGTCGCCAGGTTCTTGCCGCTGACCCCGGCACCGCAAAGATGCAGGAGATCGGCCAGGCGGTCGAGGAGGGTGCCCACGCCTATCTGGCCCGGCAGTTCAAGACATTGTCCGTGTTCGTGGTCATTGTCTTCTTCCTGCTGATGGCCCTTCCTGCGGACACTGCAGGGATCCGCTTCGGCCGTTCGGGCTTCTTCGTGCTCGGCGCCATCTTCTCCGCGGCCGTCGGCTACTTCGGGATGAGCCTCGCGGTCAAGGCCAACGTGCGGGTGGCGGCGGCCGCGAACGACTCCGGTCGCGACGTGGGCATGCGTATCGCCTTCCGCACCGGTGGCACGGTCGGCATGATGACCGTGGGGCTGGGCCTGCTGGGCGCCTCGTCGGTCGTGCTCCTGTACAAGGGCGACGCCCCCAAGGTGCTCGAGGGTTTCGGGTTCGGTGCAGCACTGCTGGCGATGTTCATGCGTGTTGGCGGGGGTATCTTCACCAAGGCCGCTGACGTCGGCGCCGACCTGGTGGGCAAGGTCGAGGCCGGTATCCCCGAGGACGACCCGCGCAACGCGGCGACGATCGCGGACAACGTCGGCGACAACGTCGGCGACTGCGCCGGCATGGCTGCCGACCTCTTCGAGTCGTATGCCGTCACGCTGGTCGCCGCACTCATCCTGGGCAAGGCCGCCTTCGGCGAGCAGGGCCTGGTGTTCCCCCTGATCATCCCCGCCATCGGGGCACTGACCGCGATCATGGGCGTCTACATCACCAAGCCCCGCCCGGGCGAGAACGGCCTCGTGGCGATCAACCGAGGCTTCTTCATCTCGGCGGCAGTCTCGGCCGTGCTCTCGGCAGTTGCCGCCTATGTCTACCTGCCGGCCAAGTTCGCTGATCTCGTCAACGTCCCGAGCGCGATCAAGGCCTTGGACGGCCAGAAGATCGGCCTCCTGGCGCTGAATCCGCGCATCGCGGCGACGTTGGCTGTCTTCATCGGTATCGCGCTCGCGGCCGTCATCCTCATGCTCACCGGACACTTCACCGGCACGGACAAGCGCCCCACGATGGACGTTGCGCGGACGTCGCTGACCGGTGCGGCCACAGTCGTCCTGTCCGGCATCGGCGTCGGCCTCGAGTCCGCGGTCTACACCACGGTCATCATCGGTTCGGCTGTCTACCTCGCCTTCCTGCTGGGGGGTGGATCCATCTCGCTGGCGCTGTTCCTTGTCGCGCTCGCCGGCTGTGGCCTGCTGACCACGGTGGGCGTCATCGTGGCCATGGACACCTTTGGCCCGGTCTCGGACAACGCCCAGGGCATCGCGGAGATGTCCGGCGACGTCCACGGTGACGGAGTGCAGGTCCTGACCGAGCTCGACGCGGTCGGCAACACGACCAAGGCCATCACCAAGGGCATCGCGATCGCCACGGCCGTGCTGGCCGCCACCGCCCTCTTCGGGTCGTACACCGATGCATGGCAGACGGCCGTGAACGATATCGGCAACAAGCTCACCAGCCAGACACAGGTCGACGCGCTCCTCAAGTCGATGTCGGTTCGGTCGATGTTCGACCTGCAGATCGTCACCCCGAGCACGCTCGTGGGCCTGTTGATCGGAGCCTCGGTGGTCTTCCTGTTCTCCGGTCTGGCTATCAACGCCGTGACCAGAGCGGCCGGTGCCATCGTCTTCGAGGTGCGACGCCAGTTCCGCGAGCACCCCGGGATCATGGACTACACCGAGAAGCCCGAGTACGGCCGCGTCGTTGACATCTGCACGAAGGACTCGTTGCGCGAGCTCGCGACACCAGGCCTGCTGGCCGCGCTCATGCCCGTCGTGGTGGGCTTCGGCCTGGGCATCGGCCCGCTCGCCGGGTTCCTGGCCGGGGCGATCGGCACTGGTGCCCTGATGGCCGTCTTCCTGGCCAATGCCGGAGGCTCGTGGGACAACGCCAAGAAGATCGTCGAGGACGGGGCCCACGGCGGCAAGGGCTCTGCCGCGCACGAGGCCACCATCATCGGCGACACCGTCGGTGACCCCTTCAAGGACACCGCCGGACCGGCGATCAACCCATTGATCAAGGTCATGAACCTCGTGTCGCTGCTGATTGCCCCCGCGATCGTCGCCCTCACGATCGGCGATGGCGCCAACAGCGCGATCCGGCTGGGCATCGCGCTGGTCGCCCTGATCATCGTGATCACGGCGGTCGTTGTCAGCCGCAGTCGCGAGATCGGGATCGGTGTCGACGCCGACCCCGAGCCGGCGGCATCTCCCGAGTCCGCGTCGGTGTGACAAGAGACTGACCCACCCGCCATACGAACACGTGGCCGGTCACCTCATCAGAGGTGACCGGCCACCGCTGTCTGCGCAACCGCGGGTGAGTCAGCCTCGCTCGCTCGTTGGCGGGTTTCTTGCCTGGACGGCTGACGTCGCGCCAAGGTGACCGATGCCGGCCACGCATGGCGACCGGGTCAGCTGAACTGCCAGGAGCGCTTGGACAGGCCGTACCAGAAGCCGGCGATGACGCTGCGGTTCTTCAGCTCACCGCTCTCGTATGCCGCACCCAGTGAGACGAACAGTGGTGCGAAGTGCTCGGTGCGAGGGTGGGCCTCGCGCGCCGCTGGCGCCTTGTTGAGGAAGTCGAGCGCCGAGTCGATGTCGCCCGCCTCGATGATCTCGCGAGCCCACGCGTCGAACTCCGCCGAGGCGGCAGGCGCGGGGGCGTCCGCACCTGCGCTGGGATTGAACCAGCGCAGGTTGTGGGTGGTGAAGCCCGACCCGACGATCAGCGTGCCCTGCTCCCGCAGGGGCGCGATCTTGCGGCCGATCTCGAACAGCTTCCGTGGGTCGAGAGTTGGCATCGACATCTGCAGGACCGGGACGTCAGCCTCGGGAAACATCTCGACGAGCGGCACGTACGCACCATGGTCGAGGCCTCGGCTCTGGTCGTGGTGCACGGGGATGCCGGGTGCTTGCAGCAGACTGGTGACGTCAGCAGCCAGCGCGGGGGCGACCGGCGCGTCATACGTCACCTCGTAGTAGCGCTGGGGGAACCCCCAGAAGTCATAGATGAGCGGCACTCTTGTTGTCGCTGACAAGGAGAGCGGCGCTTCCTCCCAGTGGGCGGAGATCATCAGGATGCTCTGCGGCCTGGGCAGATCGGCCGACCACGCGGCCAGCTCCCGGGTCCAGGTGCGGTCGTCGGCGAGGGGCGGGGCGCCGTGGCTGAGGTACAGCACAGGCATCCGGGAGCTGGCGCTTCCGTTGTGCGTGGTCATGCCTCCACGATAGTGCAAACAAGTTCAACATTCAACTACATTGTGCTATGACGTGACTCACCTCCCCACCGAGGTGGGTTCTTGAGAACTGGCCAGGAGGGGCTACGGTCTATGCGCATTGCCATGTCGGAGCAGCGACGAATCCGCTGCACGTGGTGATGGGAAAGCCGAGGGATGCAAACGTGGGCTCCACCTCTGAACAGAAGACCTCCGGGCGCAAGCTGGTCATCGTCGAGTCGCCGGCCAAGGCCAAGAAGATCGGCGAGTACCTCGGCAAGGGCTATGACGTCGACGCCAGCGTCGGTCACATCCGGGATCTGCCCAACCCCAGCGAGCT
>DASVHT010000267.1:0-8712 GCA_036382455.1 Dermatophilaceae bacterium | reverse complement strand
GCTGGCAACGGCTGCCAGGGTCAGGGCGGCCCAACCCTGCTCGTCGACCAGGGCGAGCGCCGTGTCGACCACGGACCTGGTCGACAGGCCGGCCCTAGGCATGGATGACGTCAGCCAGGAACGGCAGGACCTCCGAAACGGTGGCCTCGGGCAGCTCGGCGTGCGGGTAGTGCCCGGCCCCGTCGATCATGGACAGCGTCGTCTGGGTGTGGGCGCCTATCAGTTCGCGGGCGTATGCCGCCTCGGCTGCGGGGTCAGGGAAGTCGGGGTCCTTGGTGCCCATGACGATCCGCACGGGGCAGCTCAGGGCGGCAGCGCGCTCGTAACATTCGGCCTGGCGGCCCATCGCACCCCGGGTCGCCGCCATCCGGCCGAGCTCGCGCAGGTTGGCCTGCAGTGCCCGCACATAGCCGCCGAAGTCGGCAGGCTTGGGCGCCTTGTACATCGTGGGGTAGTAGATCCGGCTCCAGATCGCGGCCCGGCTCGTGACGACCGCCAGACCGAGCCGCATCACCGCAGAGAGCTCGCGTTGCCTGGCGAAGGGGCCGATCAGGACCAGGGCGCTGACCAGCGTGGGCTCTTCAGCCGCGGCCCAGACCGCTGCCGCAGCCGCCGACGAGTGGCCGATGATGGTTGCCGGGCCCCCGAGGTGGCGCACCAGCGCGAGCATGTCTGCTCCGGTCGCGGGACTGCCGTATTGGGCCCACCCTGAGCTCGACCCTCCGTGGCCCCGCTGATCCATGCAGACAACGCGGTAGCCCACCTCGACCAGCGCTGGTGTGGTGAACCGGAAGACCTGGCGAATGTCGCCCATTCCCGGCACGCACAGCACGAGGGGGCCGTCCTGCGGACCGCTCACGTCATAGGCGAGCCGACCGCCGGGCACATCGAGGAGCTCCGTCCTTGCATCATGGCTACTGTTCATAGCCACAACGCTAAGGTTGATAGCCGAAGGTTGTCAAGCCCACCAGCCCTCCCACTCCTCTTGTTGCGCCGAAACCACCGAATGAAGCCCCGCCCGTGCCCGAAACGGTGGTTCCGGCGCAACAAGAAGGAGGATCAGGGGGTCGAGACGGAAGCCAGGCGACCTTCGAGGAAGGCGCGCTCGACGTCGTTCTCGACCAGCGCCAAAGCCCGCCGGTATGACGCCGCCGCCGCTTCATCGCGCCCCAACCTGCGCAGGAGGTCGGCCCGTGTCGCCGGCAGGTAGTGGTACGTCGACAGCGCCTGTCCGGCTTCGCCCTCGAGCTGGTCGAGGGCCATCAAACCCGCCTCCGCTCCCGAGCGAAACCCAACTGCCACAATGCGATTCAGCGCCACCACTGGGGACGGCCAAGCCGTCAACAGCAAATCGTAGAGGTCGACGACCTGCGCCCAGTCCGTGTCGGCGAAGCTCGGGGCCTCGGCGTGCAGGGCCGCGATGGCAGCCTGGATGACGAACCTGCCGGGGTGCCCGCCACGCAGCGCGTCGACCACCAGGGCCCGTCCCCGTTCGATCGCCTCGTGATCCCACCGCGACCGGTCCTGGTCCTCGAGCAGCACGAGGCGGCTTGCCTCGTCCACGCGCGTGCTCCGTCGGGCATCGGTGACCAGGATCAACGCCAGCAGCCCCCGGACCTCGCGTTCGTCGGGCATGAGGCCCACCAGGACCGTGCACAGCTCGATCGCTCGGTCCACGAGATCGGGCCGCACCAGAGTGTCGCCGGTGGGTGCCGTGTGACCAGCGGTGAAGACCAGATGCACAGCGGTCAGCACGGCGTCGAGCCGCTCGGGAAGCTCGTGGGAGTCCGGCACCCGATAGGGGATCCGCGCGCCCGAGATCTTCTTCTTCGCACGGGTAACCCTTGCCGCCATGGTCGACTCGCTGACCAGGAACGCATGCGCGATCTGCTCGGTGGTCAGGCCGCAGACCAGCCGCAGGGTCAACGCCACCTGCGCCTCTCTCGCGAGAGCAGGGTGGCAGCAGGTGAAGACCAGGCGCAGGAGGTCGTCGGGGATCTCATCCATCTCGGTGAGCTGCGATTCAGGAGAAGGCGATGCGGCACTGCTCCCTCGCCGGCCAGAGGCGTCCCCCGGCTCGATGAGCAGGGGAATCCTGGCCCGAAAGGCAGCCGCACGGCGATGGGAGTCCAAAGCCTTGCGCCGTGCGGCTGTGGTCAGCCACGCACCTGGGTTACGCGGTATTCCGTCGCGACGCCACGACTCGAGGGCGCTGACGTAGGCGTCCTGGGCGCACTCCTGGGCGAGGTCGATGTCGCCTGCAACGCGCACCGTCGCGGCGAGCACCCGGGCCCACTCGTGACGGTGCGCGTCCGCGAGGGCGCCGTTGACCTCGTCGGCCGTGGTCACGCGGAGGTCAGCCCTCCGGGAAGACCATCACCGGTCGAACCTCGACCCCGCCGTACGGAGCGGGGACCATCTTGGCGATCTTGATCGCCTGGTCGAGGTCCTCGGCCTCGATCAGGTAGAAGCCGCCGAGCGCCTCCTTGGTCTCGACGAACGGGCCGTCGGTGACGACGTCGCCACGGATCGTGGTCGCGGTGGCGGTGCTCTGGAGGGCGTTGCCACCGGCGATCTTGCCGCCGCGCTCGGTGACCTGCTCGGCGAAGCGGTTGTGGGCGTCCATGACCTGCCCGTAAACCTCGGGAGCGGCTTTCGCGTACTCGGACTCGTTTTCGTAGATCAGGACGACGTACTGAGCCATGGTGCACTCCTGTGTGTGAAGGGTTCTGACACTGTGACGACGAACCGGCAGCACCGGAATCGACAACCCCGCCCCGGCCATTGTTGCGCTCGGGAAAGAGCCCTGGCTAGGCCTCTACGGCACGGTGAGACGACGAGGCGGAAGCAGGAGGTCAAGCAGCCGCAAACCCGGCCCGCAACGGTGCTGTTCAATGGGCGCATGCGTCTCACCCCGGCATACCGCATCTGCGTCATCTGCTCGGGCAACATCTGCCGTTCGCCGATGGGCGAGGTCATCCTGCGGTCGATGCTGCACTCCGCTGACCTGGACGACGGGGTGGTGGTCGACTCCGCGGGCACCGGCGGCTGGCACGAGGGTGATGCCGCGGACCCGCGCACCGTGCGCACGCTGCGGGATCACGGGTATGACGGCACTCGCCACCGCGCCCGGGAGTTCCGGCCCGAGTGGTTCAGCGAGCGGGACCTGATCGTGGTTGCTGACCAGGGACACGCCCGGGATCTGCATCGTTGGGCCCCGGATGCCGACGCGTCGGCCAAGGTGCGGCTCATGCGCGAGTTCGACGAGGCTGCCGTGAACCTCGGCACGCTCGAGATCGACGACCCGTACTTCGGGGACGCCGAGGCGTTCGACCGATGCCTCATCGAGGTTGAACGCGCCTGCCGAGGCATCGTCGAACACGTTCGCGCAGAGGTTGCGAAGCCGGCCGAACCGGCCGACAGCCGCACATGACGAGGTCCTCGCGCGCCTCGACCGGGATCCTCTTCGCCGTCGGATCGGCCGTGCTGTTCGCGGTCAACGGCAACGTCAGCAAGGTCGCGCTGCTGAACGGCATCTCCTCGCTTGAGCTCGTCTCCGTGCGCAGTGCCGGAACTGCGTTGATCCTGCTGGGGATCACCGCCCTGAGAAGCCCGGCCGCCCTGCGCGTGGGCAGGCGCGAGCTCGGGTTCCTCGCGCTCTACGGAGTCACTGGCATAGCGATGGTCCAGTGGCTCTACTTCGTCGCACTCCAGCGGATGCCGGTCGGCATCGCCCTGCTGTTCGAGTACACCGCACCACTGATGGTCGCGTTGTGGGTGCGTTTCGTGCAGAAGCAGCCGGTGAAGTCCAGGCTCTGGCTGGGCCTGGCCTTCGCGCTAGCAGGTCTCGCGCTGGTGGCCCAGTTCTGGAAGGGCATGACCCTCGACCCGATCGGCCTGATCTCTGCGGTGGGAGCAGGGGCCGCGTTGGCGTGCTACTACCTGATGGGCGAGCACGGCCAGCGTGAACGCGACCCGATCTCGTTGATGGGCTTCAGCTTTGGCTTCTCAGCGGTCCTGTGGGCGATCGTGTCGCCATGGTGGACATTTCCGTTCTCGAGGCTCGTCGACGATGTCGAGCTGCCCGGCGCGCTGCCTGGCAGCGCCCCCCTGTGGCTGTTGGTCCTGTGGATCATCGTGCTGGGCAGTGTCGCACCGTTCCTGTTGGTACTGCTCGCAGTTGGACGACTGGGGCCCGCCCGGGTGGGCCTGATCGGCATGCTCGAGCCCGTAGGTGCCGGCATCATCGCCTGGGTACTGCTCGGAGAGTCCCTGAACGCCGTCCAGGTCGCCGGGTCGCTGATCGTCCTCGTGGGGATCGTGCTCGCCGAGACCGCACGACAGTCCGCGCACCCCATGCGTCCGTCGCCGGACGAGCGGGAGGCGAGCACCCGGCATACAGAGGGGGCGTCTCCGTTGCCAGAGGGCATCGCGCCCTAGTCGCGGCGGGCATGGGCCCAGCCTACGAAGTCGGGTGCCTGGGGTGGCGGCGATCGGACACCGGTGGCAGGCTCCGACGTGGACCGAGAACCCCCCGGCCACACGCCATGCGGGCGTGTCTAAACACCGTTCGAGGAGCGCACGATGCCCACACGCGACGAGACCTGGCCAAACGGCACCCCTTGTTGGATCGACGTCATGGTCACGGACCCTGCGGCCGCCAAGACGTTCTACTCCAGCTTGTTCGGCTGGGACATCCAGGACGGGCCGCCCGAGGCCGGCGGCTATGCCATGTGCCTGTTGAACGGCAAGCCGGTCGCGGCCATCAGCCCCAAGCCCGAAGGCAACCCGTTCCCGAACGTCTGGTCCACCTACCTGGCGTCCGATGACCTCGATGCGAGTGTCGCCAAGGCCAAAGCGGCTGGAAGCACGTTCATGATGGAGCCGATGGACGTCATGACCGCCGGTCGTCTGGCCTTCGGGATGGATCCGACCGGCGCGCCATACGGCATCTGGCAGGCCGGCGACCACAAGGGGGTTGGCGTCTACAACGAGCCGGGCGCCCTGATCTGGAACGAGCTGATGACGCGCGACTACGAGGGCGCCAAAGCCTTCTATGCCAGCGTGTTCGGCTACGACTACGACGAGATGGAAGGCGTGAGCTTCCAGTACTCCACGATCAAGCGGAGCGACGGCATGGTGGTCGGGGGCATCGGCGCCATGGGAGCTGAGGTGCCGGCCGACATGTCACCCGAGTGGACGACCTACTTCAACGTGGCCGACACCGACGCGAGCGCAGCCAAGGCCGCCGAGCTGGGAGCCACCGTCGTGCGCGAGCCGTGGGACACCCCCTTCGGTCGGATGGCGATCATCCGGGGACCGCAGGGTGAGAGCTTCTCGATCATGCAGGCACCGTCGCAGGGCAACGGCACGGAGGAGAGCTCGCAGACCTGACATGCTCCGAGCTGCGTGCCCCTGCTCCGACCGCAGAAGGGCTCAGTCGGGCGCCGGTCATGGAGATGACCGGCGCCGGCTGGCACCGCTGCCTGTTCAGCGGTCGGCGCAGACTCTGGGAGTATGGCGACCATGGCCTCGCTTGCTGACGCGTCCCCGTCCATCGCCCTTGGCGCCCTTGACGGCCGCTATCGCGGCGCCGTCGCCCCGCTCGTCGACCACCTCTCCGAGGCCGCGCTCAACCGCGAGCGCGTGCGTGTCGAGGTCGAGTGGCTGATCCATCTCACGGACAACCATGTTGTCGCCAAGGTCCGATCGCTCAGCGCCAACGAGCAGGCCGGCCTGCGCGCGATCGCTCTGGGCTTCGGCGCTGACGACGTTGCCGAGCTTGCCGAGATCGAGCGCGAGACGGTTCACGATGTCAAGGCCATCGAGTACTACCTCAAGCGCCGCCTCCCCACGATCACCGACAACCCCGCGCCCGGCCTGGCTGGGATCGCGGAGCTGATCCACTTCGCCTGCACCAGCGAGGACATCAACAACCTCTCCTACGCGCGCATGATCAAGGGCGCCGTCGAACAGGTCTGGCTTCCAAGGGCCACCGCCCTGGTCGAAGCCGTAGCCGTGATGGCCCGCGACCTGCGCGACGTGCCCATGCTGGCGCACACCCACGGACAGCCGGCGACGCCGACCACGATGGGCAAGGAGCTGGCAGTGCTTGCCCTGCGGTTGCGGCGCCAGCTCGCCCGCGTGGGCCGCGCGGAGTACCTCGGCAAGCTCAACGGGGCCACCGGCACGTATGGCGCGCACGTCGCCGCAGTGCCCGACGCGGACTGGCCTGCGATCAGCAAGTCGTTCGTGGAGTCCCTTGGCCTGCAATGGAACCCACTGACCACGCAGATCGAGAGCCACGACTGGCAGGCTGAGCTCTACAGCGACGTCGCGCGTTTCAACCGGATCCTGCACAACCTGTGCACCGACGTCTGGACCTACATCTCGATGGGCTACTTCGCCCAGGTCCGCGGTCAGGGCACCGTCGGGTCCTCGACGATGCCCCACAAGGTCAACCCGATCCGCTTCGAGAACGCCGAGGCCAACCTCGAGGTCTCCAACGCACTGTTCGACGTGCTCGCGTCGACGCTCGTGCAGTCCCGGATGCAGCGTGACCTCACCGACTCGAGCATGCAGCGCAACATCGGCACAGCGTTCGGCCACTCACTGGTCGCCATCGACAACGTCGGCCGGGGTATGGCGGGCCTCGACGCCGTGCCTTCGGCGATGGCCGCCGAGCTCGAGGACAACTGGGAGGTGCTCGGCGAGCCGATCCAGTCCGCGATGCGCGCCCTCGGCGCGCAGGGGACCCCCGGGATGGAGAACCCCTACGAGCGGCTCAAGGCACTCACCCGCGGCCGCCGGATCAACGGCGACGACCTTCGCGAGTTCGTCGCCGGCCTGGGTCTGCCCCCGGAGGTCGAGAAGCGTTTCATGGAGCTCACGCCGCAGACGTACGTCGGACTGGCCCCGCAGCTGGTCGACTATCTCGACTGAGTTGCGTGTCTCGACTGAGTTGCGCAACGGTCCGCCGCAGCAGGATGGCAAGGGACCGACGAGTCAGACGAGTGGCTCGAGCAGCACCAGGGGGATCTCGCGCGTGGTCTTGGTCTGGTAGCCGGCATAGTTCTTGTGGTCGCCCGTGACGAGTGGCCACATCCGCTCCCGCTCCGCCGGGCTGGCCACCCGGGCATGCATTCGCTGCGGGGCTTCCCCCTGCAGGCGAACCCGGACGTCCGCGTTCGCCTGAAGGTTGAGGAACCAGTCGGGTGCACGGTCGTCGCCACCGCGGGACGCCACCACGACGAGAGCCGAGCCCTCTTGGAGTGGAGAGGTGAGCATGACGGATCGGGGCTGACCGCTGTTGCGACCGGTGGTGGTGAGCTCCAGGACAGGCATGTCCATCGCGGTCCACCCGGCACGCCCGCCGCTGACCTTCAGCACAATGCGGTGGACAGCGTTCATGGCCTTGAAACCGACGTCGTTGGGCATGGTCAAATCTAACCGCCGAAGGGAACCCTGGCGCCGCCGGGGCACAGGCCACGACGGCTTGCTCAGCTCAGGCCGGTTTCGTGGCCGATTCTGAGCCCCAACAGCGGTCTCAACTGAGCAAAGCGGCCTGAAGTGAGCACGTCAGATCGTGACGGGACCCTTGGGTGTGGAGAACGTGACGGTCAGCAGGCCCGGCGTGCCGTGCGGCGCGACGAACGTGAAGTCGATGACGGTCGAGGTCTGGTCAGCCGGCAGGCCGAGCCACTCGCAGACCCGGTCGGGGTCGCCGGCGATCTCAAGGCCGCTGATGGTGACTCTGGTCCTCGCCCCGACCGATGGGTGCACGGTCTTGTCGTCCCACTTGATGTAGAACGGCAGCTGCGGGTCGGCAATGAGTCCCTTGACGCCCAGCTGGCGCCACCTGAGCTCGGTGCCATCCTGGCGGCGCCGGCTGCCGATGACGGACTCGCGGCCTAGCCTGCGCTCAGCCTCGGTCAGGTCCTTGACACTGACGACCCACCCGATCCAGCCCCCGCCGGCCTCGGAGCGTGCACGGACGGCCTGACCGACGAGATCCTCGCGGCAGCGGCATACAGGATCCGCATCCCGATGGCAGGACGGGCGAACTCCCTGAACGTGGCGGCATCGGCAGCCATCGTCATTTATGAGGCTGTGCGGCAGCGTCGGGGGCGTCGCTGAGGCACAAGATCGGACCCCCGTCAAGGGCGCTCCTTGACCTGTGCCACGATGACCGCCATGCGAGTAGACCACGTCTCCTATGCCGCCGAAGTTGATGGGCTAAAGGCGACTGCGAAGCGCCTGGGTGAAAAGCTCGGAGTGAAGCCCGTCGACGGTGGGATTCACCCTCGCTTCGGTACCCGCAACATCATCATTCCCCTGGCCCACGATATCTATGTCGAGGTCGTCGAGGTGCTTGACCACCCGGCTTCCGACAAGGCGCCCTTCGGTCAGGCTGTCCGGGCGCGCTCCGAGGCCGGCGGTGGCTGGATCGGGTGGGTTGTCAGCGTCAAGGACCTCACCGAGGCTGAGCGCAGGCTTGGTCGCGAGTCCGTCATCGGCAGCCGGCGCCGCCAGGATGGAACCGAGCTCAGGTGGCGCCAGCTGGGCGTCAAGGGACTCATCGCCGACCCGCAGCTGCCGTTCTACATCAAGTGGGACGACCACACGGAGCACCCGTCCTTCGGAGCGAAGACCAAGGTCACCATCAGCGGCCTAGAGATTGCCGGCGACCCCGACCGGGTCTGCGAATGGCTC
>DASVHT010000266.1:0-1847 GCA_036382455.1 Dermatophilaceae bacterium | reverse complement strand
ACCGGCGGCCACACCACCCTGGCCCGCTACCTACGGCCGCTGCGTCGCGTCGACCAGGCCGCGGTCGCGGCGTCTAGCCTAGGGCCGATCACTGACTGTCGGCCCGACGCGCCTCGATCAAGATCATCAATAGCGCTAAGGAACTGCTGGTCCCGCTGGTCGACCGCGCCCTGGGCGGCTCCGACGCGAGGGCCGCGATGAGCCGCACTTACGCCGAGATCGAGCATCAGGTCGGCCGGCTACGACGACTGCTCGACGGGCTCGACCCGCACAGCACCGAACCCGAGGACGTCATCGAACTCCGCCGTGCTGGGCACGCCGTTCTCCTGGACCGACGTGCTCATCGTCGCCGCCTGGGGCATCGCGGGACTGCTCCTCGCGCTGCGCTACTTCAGCTGGCAACCCCGGACCTGACAGCAATCGCCCCGCCCGGGCCACCAACAACGACGTCGCCCCGGAAGACCGCCAACGGCGCCGGCCAGCCGCCAAAGCTCACCTGCGGGATGTCCGAAAACCCCGTCGAGCGGCCAACAAACGACGAGGCCTCTTCGCAGTTGTTTGGGCTCGGGGGGATCTGACCGCGGCGGTATGTCGGGTGGGGTGAGGGCTCGTGGCCGTGGAAGGCGACTACCCGATTCTGCGCTATCGGTTTGCAAACACCCGAGGCGATGCCATTCTTTCAGGGTGAGGACTCCGGTTCAGCGCTGACAATGCCCGATGCCGCCAGGAGCATCGAATTTGGTCATGACCTGCTCGACGCAGCCGACAGAGACGAACCTGAAGCTCCCGAGTGGATTCACGGCGGCTACATCAACTCCTCGACAGCGGAGTGGGCATATGACGACAGGGGCGAGCTGGTAGCGCTACGTGAGACTCTTGAGCCTTCCATCGTGCTACTGGTGACGTAACGGCCGATCAGCCGAGCTGTCTGCGTTGCTGGCCACCAGCGTGACAACTCTGGCCGCTGAGCCTCGATGTGCTGCCGGTAGTCATCCTGTGCGCGTTGTGCGACCCGGTCGTGGTCAGGCAAGGCCGAGAAGCCTTGCGGTTGTGAGCGTATCGTTCAGGACCTGCACGCTACAGACCTGCTCGCCGCGAAAGCGCCAGATCCCCTCGAGTGTCCAAATGCGCCCCTCAGTGTGCCCTGTTGGTGGTTGAGTAGGTCTGCTGCTGCGGGCGGTCCGTGCCCGCGATGTCTGCCCAGAGCTTCGAGCCGCCGGCGGCTGCGACCGGCAAGCAGAGCACCCAGATCACCACGATCAGGGTGACCAACGCGGCTTCCGTCCGGTCCGACGCCCGTGCCATCGGGTTGCCGTGCACGGAGAAGACGAAACGTCGCGGTGTGCGCCGCTCGTTGTGCGGCGCGGACTCTGGCGTTGGCATCGGGCTCCCCTCCTGCGATGAGCCCGAGCGTCGGACCCGACGGTTGAGCCCCCGCGACCGATGGCGGCGCGGCCGCTTGCCACCACCTTGATCGGGTCGGCTCAGGCAGACAAGAGCCGAAAGACCCGGCGCCGCAGGGCGAAAAGGGGCCGCTGCGACGGCAACGGAGCCCGAGCGGGACAGCCGCGCCGCAGGCAGCGCGAGGGGCTTGGGTCGGGAGTTCCCGTTCCGGCGGGGGATACCGGAGGGTCAGCCCCTGCTACGAGAAACCCTGAGCGCAAGTACCGGGCAGGCCGCTGCTGCGGACTTGGCTCTGCGCAACAGTTTTCGGGAGAGTGGGCGGCTGGGCAGGATGGGGTAACCCCACTCGTCGAGGGAAATCCCTTCGGGCAGCTCCTCGGCGCACAAGCCGTGCGCGCGGCAGGCAATCGGATCGACGGTCAGGACGACACCGTTGTCAGACC
>DASVHT010000265.1:0-2028 GCA_036382455.1 Dermatophilaceae bacterium | reverse complement strand
CTTCGGCACTTTCCGTCCCCCGCGATGGTCTCGCGCGTGCTCGAGCGGTACTTCCGCGACGGAGGCCGCCACGGCGCGCCTTACCGTCCGGAGCCCCCGCTCGGCGTCCACCCGAGCCCGGCGGCCATCGAACTGGCACTGGTCGGCAACTTCACCGAGGTGTGGCTCGCCAAGGACGGCCATGAAGGCGTCGTCGGCATCAACCTGCTCGAGAAGATCCAGACGGCAACCCTGTCAGCCGTTCTGGGGGCGATGCTCGCCGGTGTCGACTACGTCCTCATGGGCGCAGGCATCCCGCGCGAGATCCCGAAACTGCTGAACGACTTCGCCGCCGGGCGCGCCGGTGAACTCTCGGTCGATGTCGCGAACGCCAGCCGGACCTACACCGCTTCACTCGACCCTGTCGAGCTGCTCGGCGACGAACTGCCTGTGCTGCACCGTCCGCAATTCCTGGCCATCGTGTCCCTGCATGTGCTTGCCACCTTCCTCAACCGCAACGAGCAGATCAGGCCAGATGGCTTCATCGTGGAGGGTCCGCTGGCGGGCGGCCACAGCGCGCCGCCGCGCGGCAAGATGACCTGGGACGGCGACGGGCAGCCAGTCTATGGCGTGAAGGACGATGCTGACCTTGCGGCCATGGTCGCCATCGGCCTGCCCTTCTGGCTAGCCGGCGCCTACGGCACCCCTGAGCGCGTGGCGGACGCAGTCGCCGCCGGCGCCGTGGGAGTGCAGGTGGGGACTCTGTTCGCCTTCGCGAAGGAGTCGGGGTTGCGTCCCGACCTGAGGCTGGGACTGTTCCGGGCGCTCACCGAGGGCACCCTCGCAGTCCGCAACGACCCCCGCGCATCGCCTACCAACTTCCCGTTCAAGATCGCGAGCATCGAGGGCACCCTCTCGGAGCCGGCGACGTACGCCGCGCGCGAGCGCATCTGCGACCTCGGCTTCCTGCGCACACCGGTCGAGCGCGAGGACGGAAGACTGGCGTATCGCTGCGCCTCCGAGCCCGAGCACATGTACGTGAAGAAGGGTGGCGATGCTGCCGATACCGTCGGGCGCATGTGTCTGTGCAACGCGCTGCTGGCCGACGTCGGCCTCGGCCAAGTGCGCAAGAACGGCTACGTCGAGCAACCCGCCATCACCCTCGGCCAGGATTTGTCGGGTCCCGAGCGGCTGGCCGAGACCCACCCGGAGGGCTGGACCGCGGCCGAGGCTATCCGCTGGCTCACGAGTCGCCTGCCCTGATCCTGAATCCCACTCTGCGTTCGAGCGTGGCGACTACGGCAAGCGGTGTTGTACGAGGTTTCGTACCACTATTTCGATGCAGTATCCCTTGGTGAACAAATACCCTCATGGGGTACCCAAGCAGGGGTGGGGTATCCGCCGGATCGGCGCGTCGCCGAGGTACCTACGATCTGGCTTGACGGCCCGCTGACCTGACAAGGTGCGGCCGTGGATGAGCACGAACGCCGTCCGCGTTTGGGTCTCCCGCGAGCAGTGAAGTGGTCTCGGCGGGTATCAGACCGTCTGTGGCTTCAGCCACCCGAACTCACCGGCGTTCGTGGGTCGACGGGTGGACACGACTGCTGTCCACATCGCCTGGTCCCACCCCGCCCGGGCCACAATTTGGGGCAGCCCAGCCTGTTGGCGATGACGATGCCGAGGACGAACATCCGACTTTGCCGATTGGCGCAACCAGTCCACCGGTCGCTACGCCGCAGCTTCTGAGCTGGGTCGCGCCCAGACAGACCAGACGATCAGCGCCATGCACGCGATTTCCACGGCTGCGAAGAAGTAGTAGTGGAGATACAGCGACCCGCCGCCTACTACGAACAGGGTCGTGATCACCGCTGCGACAGTGTTCGTCCAGCGGTTGGGCCCCGGCTTCAGGATGCGAGACACGAAGATCATCGCGATCGGGATCTCCAACAATATCGCGAACACCAGCAGAAGCCCTTGGGTCACTTGCACGCCCACTTGCCCGGCTGACATTGCCGTCAGCACTCCGGGAATCATCATGCCCAGAATGTC
>DASVHT010000264.1:0-7364 GCA_036382455.1 Dermatophilaceae bacterium | reverse complement strand
CCGACACGTGGGCCGACAGCCACAGCATCACCAGGCTGTGGGCCGAGTACGACACCATCGCCCGCCACGCCAACGAAGAGCGATACAAGACACTCGTCGCCTCATCCGGGCTCACGCCGAGCGACGCCGACGCCGTTCGTGGCTCCGAGGCTTGGGGTCCGCTCATGGCAGCGTTCCGCGAATCCGAAGCACGCGGACTCGATCTAACCCGTGCCGTGCCGGCGCTGGTCCAGGGCCGAAGCGTCAGGAGCGCAGATGACATCGCTGCGCTGCTCCACGGCCGGGTCAGCAAGTGGCTCGAGTCCGCCGCCGGACGAGTACAGCCGGACCGCATCGTAGGACTCTTCCCGGCGGCCTGCCCTGTCACTGACCGGGACGCCGATCGAGCGCTCCAGGAGCGCCGCACGCTCATCGAGCAAAACGTGAGAGCGCTTGTGTTGGAAGCGCTCCAGCGCAGAGACCCTTGGACCCTAAGATTCGGCCGCCCGCCAGCAGTACCTGTACGTCGAGAAGAATGGCTGAGACGACTCGATACGATCGCCGCCTACCGCGAGCAGCGGCATGTCAATGCGAGTGCGGTCTTGGGTGGGGAACCCCGGACATGGGAACAGATGGCCCAGCGACAGGCCGGGCAGCATGCGATCTCGATTGCGGTGGCCATTGCGCACCCGGCTGACTTGGCCCGAGACGCGTACACGACACCAACGGTCATTCAACCCAGAGACCGCTGAGCCAAGCGTTGTGCGCTCAAACATCGAAACCAGCCAATTCTGGGACGCCTCACGGAGTCCGGTCTTTCTTACAGATCAGACGTGTCCTGGTTAAGGCTGGTGAGCTACCTGCACGCCGGGTGGGCTGCCAGCTGCGCTTTGAGCGCGCCGACCTGTTGGCTTACTCGGGGGTGGTAGAGACCCTGGCGCAGGCCCATGTCGGGTTTGACTATCGGGCGGCACGGGCCGCGTTGCGCTATGACGACGTCTGACCCCGGCAGCGGTGCTCACACCTCGGTGCCGCCGCCACCGGCCCTGGAGTCCGCCGCGCGCCACGCGCCGGGCCCGTCCTGCCCTGACCGGGCCCGCCGGCGCGCGGCGCCTCGCGAGATGGCTTCGCCCCCGGTTGGGTCTAGCAACCACGTGCGGCCGCACCCTCCGCGCAGCTCGCCGCCTGGCTTCCGGTCCCGCCTACTGTCGAAGACTTCGTGGCGGACAAAGGGGTCGTGGCCGCTTGTCCCGACGCCGCCGCCCATGGGATCACCGCGCGCACCTGCTCGAGTGCGCGGCCCGATCGTCCAAAGCCTTCATCAGCGGCGTGAGTACGGCAGCAAGATGACGAGGTGTGGGTATCTCGGAACGATCACCTGGCGCGATCGAACGCCCGACCAGCAGCCATGAGCGGGCGTTCGTGTCAGTGAACTGGGTGCCTGCGTGGCACGCTACTGGGATGACCGGACCAGCTATCACGCTCGCGTCGTGGCGGGCAGCGGTGGAGAAGCTCGCGGAGGCCAAGGAGGTTGGCCGACCCACGAGGGAGCAGAACCGTCTGCACGGTCTCGTGAGGCGAGAAGCCGCCAAGGTGGCAGGGTCAGAGGGCGCCCGGGCCGCGATGGAGGCACTCCGCTTGGGATCAGAGCGACCCGGCTTTGCGCCTTCAGGCGACGCAGGATCACGTCCGGATTGGCGTCACCGAGGCGACGAAGTCGTAGCTGTCGGGCTCTGCTAGCCCGCGACCTGGCGGTCGCCCGCCGGTGCCACCGGTCCGGAGAGGGGTATACGGTTCTCACTCGCCTTGTCGAACACCAACAGATGCGCCGGGTCGATGCGTACGCGCAAGCGTTCCTGTCCGCGGGGGTTGACCCGCGGGGGAGCACGGAACACCAGGGGCATAGCGGACTCCTCGGTGCCGGTGACCCAGCCATGGACGAGGTTCTCATTGCCAAGCGCTTCGACGTGTGAAACCACCATCTCCAGGCATGGCCCCTCGCCGTCGGCTCCGGTTGCGCTCAGACCCTCGGGCCGGATGCCGAGTACAGCGTCGCCGTCTGGCGCACCCGGCACCACCAGCCGGAGCGGGCCGGCGCTCAGCACGCCACGGTGGGTCCGCCCCGTCAGCAGGTTCATGCTCGGTGTGCCGAGGAACCCCGCGACGAACAGGTTGGCCGGGTTCTCGTACACCTCCGCCGGCGGCCCCGCCTGCTGCAGCTGTCCGTCGCGCATCACGACGATTCTTTGGCCCAGCGTCATGGCTTCGACCTGGTCGTGGGTGACGTAGATGCTGGTGATTCCGAGGCGGCGGTGGATCGCTGCGATCTCGGTGCGCATCTGAGTACGCAGCTTGGCGTCCAGGTTGCTCAGTGGTTCGTCGAGCAGGAACGCCAGCGGCTCACGGACGAGGGCGCGGCCCATCGCCACTCGTTGGCGCTGCCCGCCGGAGAGCTGCCCGGGGCGCCGGCGCAGCAGCGGGGTCAGCTCGAGCATCTCGGCGACACGCCGCACCTCGGCGTCTAGACGATTTCGGGGGACATGGCGTTCCTTCAGTGGGAAGGCGAGATTCTTGTACACGGTCAGATGTGGATACAGGGCGTAGCTCTGGAAAACCATCGCAATGTCTCTCTTGCCCGGTGGAAGTTCCTGGATCTCGCGACCATCGATGATGACGCGACCTGCGGAGAGCCTCTCCAGACCTGCGACGCAGCGCAGGACCGTGCTCTTGCCGCAGCCGGACGGGCCGACGAAGGCGACCAGCTCGCCATCTTCGATGGTCAGGTCGAGGCCTTCGAGGGCCACCACGGGCGGCTTGCCCGGGTAGACCTTGCGAAGCCCCTCCAGGACGATCACTGCCATCAGCGAGTCTTTCTACTTGATGCCCGACGAGGCAATGGACCGGACGAACACGCGTTGTGCGAGCAGGAAGAGCACGATCACCGGCAGCTGGCTCATCAGCGTGGCCGCCATCAGCAGTGGCCAGTCGGTCAGGTGGGCCCCCTGGAACGTCGACAGCCCCAGTTGCATCGTCATGTTCTCGGGGCTCTGGATGGCTACGAGCGGCCACAGGAAGTCGTTCCAGATGCTCAGGAAGGTCAGAATGGCGAGCGTAGCCAGCGGCGGACCCATCAAGGGCAGCAGGATCTTCATGAACACTCCGAGTCGGCTGGCCCCGTCGATGCGGCCGGCTTCCTCCAGATCTGGAGGCAGCGCCAAGAAGAACTGCCGCATCATGAAGACACCAAACGCGGTGACGAGGTTGGGCACGATCAGCGCACCCAGATGGTCGATCAGCCCGAACGACTTCACGATCAGCAGCGTGGGGATGAGCACCACTTGGAACGGCACCATCAGCGTGGTCAGCAGCAGCATGAAAGCGATCCCCGAGCCGCGGAAGCGCAGCCGCGCGAACGCATACCCCGCCGTGCTGCACAGGACCAGGTTGGAGATCAGGACGACGCCCGACACGATGGCGGTGTTGACGAGCCAGTGACCGAAAGGCGAGCCAGCCCAGACGTCGGCGAAGTTGGACCACTGGATCGAGGTCGGCAACGCCGGCGGGAACTGCCGCGACTCCTCCGGCGTCGAGACGGCCGTCACGACCATCCACACCAGAGGCGTGAGCATGACCAGCGACAGAGGTAGCAGCAGGAAGTGCCAGGGGCTGGGCCGATGGCTGTGGGCGGCCTGCGACAGGTCGTCGTCGCGCAGTGGCTTGACCAGGGCGGGAGGTTCCGTCGGGTAGGGCATCGGTCAGCGCTCCCCGTGCGATAACCGGCGGCCGACCTTGAGCTGGATGGCGGTGATGACGAGGATGGCCATGAACAGCGCGTAGGCGATGGCTGATGCGTAGCCGCCGTTGAAGAACTGGAAGGCCTGCACGTAGAGGTAATAGACGACAACGGTCGTCGATCCCACCGGACCGCCCTTGGTCGTCACGAAGATCTCGTCGAAGAGCTGCAGCGAGTTGATGGTCAGCCAGATCACGAGGAACAGGGTGGCCGGCGCGAGCAGCGGCACCTCGACCCGCCAGAACGCACGCCACCGCGTGCACCCGTCGATGGCGGCGGCCTCGAGCAGGTCTGCCGGGACACTCTGCAGCGCGGCGAGATAGATGATCACTCCGAAGCCGAGCCACCCCCAGACGGTCATCAGAACGATCGCGAGCAGCGCCTCTTTTGGGTCACGGAAGAAGCCTTGGCTCGCTATGCCCACCTTGTTCAGCGCCGCGTTGACGACTCCGAAGTCGGGGTCGAGCAACCAATTGAACATGGTGGCGGTCGCCACGGTGGAGGTAACCACCGGGATGAACACTGCGACGCGGTAGAACGTGATACCGCGGACCCGGCGGTTCAACAATGCAGCCACCAACAGAGAGCCGATGACGCACACCGGTACGAAGACGAGCGTGTAGACCACGGTGTTGCGCACCGAGTTGGAGAACGCCGGGTCGTGCAAGAGCTTCCGGTAGTTGTCCAGCCCCACCCACTTACCGGGTGAGATGAGGTCGTTCTGCTCGAACGACAAGACGAACGCCCACACCACCGGGACGAGACCGAACAACCCGATCAGCAGGACGGTCGGGCTGATAAAGGCCCAGCCGGCGAGGGTGTCAGACCACCACACGCGCAGGAGCACTGACGGGCGCCTGCGGACCGGCCCAGGCCCGGCCGCGGGCGGAGCCGTCGCCGCCGTCACTGGGCCTGCTTCGCCGTCACTGACCCGAGGCGAGCGCGGCGTCGGCCTGCTGAGCTGCTGCCGTGAGTGCGGACTGTGGCGCTGTATGCCCGATAAGCACGCCCTGCATCTGGCTGCCGATGGCCTGGCTCACCTGCGGATATGACTTCGTGTTGGGTCGGGCCTTGGTGACGTTTCCGAGGTTGAGCACGAACACCGCGTCGCCCGGGTACTTGGCCAGATAGCCGGTGTAGGAGTCGAGTTTGGTCTCCGACGCCCGCGTCGGCAGGTCACCGGTGGCCAGCGTGAACTCTCCGTGCGTCTGCGCGCTGGTCAACCAGGTGAGGAAGGTCCAGGCCGCCTGTTCGCGCGCGGCGCCGTTGTTGAACACCATCCAGTTGTCCGGCCCGGCGATGCTCGAGTGGGTGCCTTCGGCGGCGGGCAGGATCTGGACCCCGTAACTGACGTCGGAGTTGATGCTGGACAGGTCCCACGGGCCAGTCCACAGCATCCCGATCTTGCCGGAGTTGAACAGGTTGAGGTAGTTGCCGTTGCCCTGGTCAAGGTAGACCGACTTGTCGGTCACGGAAATGTCATGCAGCAGCTGAGTGGCCTTCAGCCCAGCTGGTGAGTCGAACGCCGCCTTCGTACCGTCGGCAGAGACCAGGTCGCCGCCCGCCTGCCAGAGCATCGCGAGCCACCGCCAGGTCGTGTCCTCGGAGCCGTCCGCGACATACGCCCACCCGTACTGCTTGCGACTGGCGTCGGTCAGCTTCTTCGCAGCCGCCCGGAAGTCATCCCAGGTCCAGCTTTCGGTTGGGTACGCCAGTCCTGCCTTGTCAAAGAGCTTCTTGTTGTAGACAAGAGCGAGGTTGTCAACAAGTGCGGGCACGCCGTACACCTTGCCGTTGCTCGTGGCGGCATCGCGCTCGAACGAGTAGAAGTCAGTCCAGTTGAAGCTCGGGTCCTTCACCTTGTTGCTGAGGTCGACGACCTGTGGACGCCCAGCCAGGGCGGCCATGGAGGAGCCGAACTCGTAGGCGATGTCCGGGGAGGATCCCGCGGCCAGGCCGGCGAGTGTCTTCTGAAGGGCGCCGTCGTTGCCCCCGTTGAAGACCAGCTTTACCTGGATCTTCGGGTGCGACGCGTTCCAGGTCGCCACTTGGGCGGTGACGGCCTTGGCTTCGACGTCGGTGTAGCCGTGGGACAACGTGATCTGGACCACACCACCGGACTGGGTCGAGCTTGGTTTGCTTCCGCTGCCGCCCGTGCAGGCGGCCAGGGCCAGTGCGGCGACGGCACCCATCGCCAGGGCGGTGATGCGACGTGGGCTGGATGTCATTGCTGCCCCTTGGGGGTGGGCGGATTTGGGTCGGAGGATGACAAGTTTGCAGCAACCACTCAGAGTCGGAGGGCCTCAGGAATGAGGTCGCCGTGCGCGGTCAGCAGTTCATCGCACATCTGTGTGGTCTGGTGGGTTGTCAGCGTGGCCGCGGTGTTCGGATCGAGAAGGGCTGCCTGGTAGACGTGCCGGCGATCCCCATCCAATACCGCCTTGACGGTCAGCTCGACAACGTTGAGGAAGGTCCGGTTGAGTGCGGCCAACTGTGGTGGCAGTGCTCCAACAGCTTGGGGGTGCAGACCATCGGCGTCGACAACGGCGGGAACCTCGACGCAACACTCCTCGGGAAGGTTGGAGATCAGTCCGGAGTTGCGCACGTTGACGTATAGCTCGGCGGGTCGTCCGGTCTCGCGTGCGTGGATGAACTCCGATGCCATCTCCGAGGTCGGCGCCAGCTCCAAGGACGTATCGGATTGAAGCGTGTGCAGGGTTGTCTCGTACTCGTCGATGTTGTCCTCGGACCGTCGCAGGTACTCGCCGACGGGGATGCGGAACTGGTCGATCTCCTGGTCGTGACGCATGAACCATGGCACGTACTCAGCGCTGTGTTCGCTGGACTCGGTGGGGAAGTAGCCGAACCGTCGGAACATCTCGACGCGAACGCGACGTTGCAGCTCGGGGTCGGACTCGACAACATCGCGCAGCCGCGGATACAGGTCCTTGCCCTGGTGGGCGAACTCCAGCACGAATGCCTGGTGGTTGAAACCTGCGGTCACGAAGTCGATCTCTGGCACAGGGAGGTCGACGAGTCCGGCGAGGAAGCGGTGCGTGTCGCGCACCGAATGGCACAGCCCGACCACGCGATCAAATGGGCTGCCCGCGTAGACCGCCCAGGGCAGCATCGCCATCGGGTTACTGTAATTGAGCAGGTATGCGTCGGGGGCCACCTTGGCCAGGTCTTCGCCGATCTGGGTCATCACTGGGATCGTGCGCAGTCCGCGGAAGATTCCGCCGATGCCGATGGTGTCCGCGATGGTCTGGCGGATCCCGTACTGTGCCGGGATGTCGAAGTCCGTGCGGGTCGCGCGGTATCCGCCGACCTGGATCTCGTTGACGACATAGTCCGCGCCTTCGATAGCCGTCAGCCTGTCGATGCTTGAGACGACACTGGCGCCGGCGCCACTTTGGGCACTGATCCGCTTGGCCAGCTCATTGGCGTACCCGAGTCGCTCGGCGTCGATGTCGTGCAGCGACAGCTCAAGATCCCCGTGTAGCTCGCCGAAGCTGCACAAGTCTGTGACGACGTTACGGGTGAACTCGACGCTGCCGGCTCCGATAAACGCTACTTTGACCATGCGAGCACT
>DASVHT010000263.1:0-5016 GCA_036382455.1 Dermatophilaceae bacterium | reverse complement strand
GGGACGAGGTCCGGCCGTGCCCTGGCCGCCTCTCTAGCGTTCAGGAGACTCGTGCAAACTGCCTAGATTGGGCGCCTGTAACTGTGCAAACTGCCTAGATCGCGCGGCTGTAACCGGGCAAACCGCCTAGATCGCGCGCCTGGGGCTGGGCACTGCCTCTTGGTCTGCAGAGTGGCGGCGAGCGCAAGGCCCGGCGTCAGCGACAATCAGCTGTCGTGATGTCCCGCGTCGGCCGGCAAGGAGATGGCGAATTCACATGCACTACGTCGTCAGCGACCTGCACGGGCACGTGGACCCGCTGCTCGCGGGCCTTCGGCAAGCCGGGGTGGTCGACGCCGACCACGCGTGGTGCGGGGGGCAGGCCCGCCTGAGCTTCCTGGGTGACTACTTCGACCGTGGTCCCGATGGCATCGCGGTCGTCGACCTGATCCGCCGGCTCACAGGCGAAGCCGCCGCTGACGGTGGCCGGGTCGATGCGTTGATCGGCAACCACGAGATCCTGGCGCTGGGCATGAGCCGTTTCGGCGACCAGCGCGTGCCGTCAGAGCGCGGGAGCCGGTCGAGCTTCGCGCGCAGCTGGGTACTGAACGGCGGTCAGGGGGGCGACCAGAAGCGGCTCACCGACGAACATATCGAGTGGCTCAGTGGTCTCGACTCCATCGCCCTGGCCCGGTCCGTCCTGTTGCTGCACGCCGACACCACCGAGTACCTGCGCTGGGGCGACACGATCGAGCAGATCAACGCCGCCGTACGCGAGGTGCTTGCTGGTGACGACCTCGAGCAGTGGTGGGAGTGCTGGGCCCGGCTGACAACCCGTTACGCCTTCGCCGGCGTCGACGGCGCCCGGGTGGCCGCGGGCCTGCTCGACCGACTCGGCGGCGAGCGGATCGTGCACGGCCACAGCCTGATCTCGACCTTCACTGGTGGGGCCTCCAGCGAGGTCACCGGAGCGCTTTCGTACGCCGGTGGCCGGGTCCTGGCCATCGATGGCGGCATCTACGACGGAGGACCCTGCGTGATCGTCGGTCTTGAGCACGACACCGACACCACCGCCTGACAGCATGGGCACGTGCGCGTCCTCATCGCCCCTGACTGCTTCACCGGCACCCTCACTGCGGGCCAGGCTGCGGAGGCAATCGCCGAGGGCTGGCGACGTAAGGCGCCAGAAGACGACCTCACCCTTCTGCCGTTGAGCGACGGCGGCCCCGGATTTGTTGATGTCCTGTCCAGGGCGCTCCGGGGAGAGACTCTCGGCGTTACCGTTGCCGACCCGCTCGGACACCCTGCCCCTGCCTCGATCCTGATGGTTGATACAGGTGACAGACGGACGGCATACATCGAGTCCGCCCAGGCCTGCGGTCTGCACCTGCTCGCGGAAGGCGAGCGTAACCCCATGGTCACCAGCACGTACGGCGTCGGCCAGCTGATCGAGGCTGCGGTTGCGGGGGGCGCTACGCGAGTCGTGCTCGGGCTCGGTGGCAGCGGGACGAACGATGGGGGAGCCGGCATGTTCGCGGCCCTTGGAGCCGGGCCCCCTGACGCACTGGCCATGGGTGGCGCCAGACTCAGAGACCTCGGCGTCGACGCCCTGCAGGGGCTGGCCCTGGTCCGCGAACGCCTGCGTGCGACCGAGATCGTCCTCGCCACCGACGTCGACTCGCCCTTGCTCGGACTCCAAGGCGCCAGTGCGGTGTTCGCGCCGCAGAAGGGTGCCACGCCCGAGATGGCCCAAGAGCTCGAGTCCTCGTTGGGGCACTTCAGCGAGGTGGTTCGAAAGGTCCTGCCCCCCGGCCGCGACCTGCTCACCGGCAGGGAGCTGCGAGTCGACCGCGAGCCGGGGGCCGGGGCAGCAGGCGGGCTGGGGTACGGCCTCCTCCTGCTCGGAGGACGCCGGGTGAGTGGGGTGCAGGTCGTGCTCGAAGCGGTTGGTTTTGATGCCTTGGCACTGGCCACCGACCTCGTGGTCACCGGCGAGGGCACGTTGGACTGGCAGAGCCTGCGAGGCAAGGTCGTCGCCGGAGTGGCCGAAGCCGCTCTCGCCAGGGCGAAGCCGACGGTGGTCATCGCAGGTCAGGTTCTGGTGGGGCGTCGCGACACGATGGCTCTGGGCATCAGCGGGATCTACGCGGTGGCTGAAGACCCGGCCCAGGTGGCAGGCGCCCTCGCCGACCCAGCGGGCACCCTCAGCGCCAGGACCGAACGAGTGGCAACCACGTGGTCCCCTCACAGCACCTGACAACGTACGCTTGAGATGTTGGGAACACATTCCGGCGCCCGCGGGTTGGCAAGGTTGCACCGCATGGTCCCGCGATCATCGACATGACGACCATCAACACTAAGGACTCACCACATGAGTGTTCAGGACGACACCCAGGCCCGCATCTCGCACGCCGTTGCCGAGGAAGCCGCGGTCGACAAGGCTGCGCATGGCGTGCTCCTCACGGACGTGGCCGCAGGCAAGGTCAAGAGTCTGCTCGAGCAGGAGGGTCGCGACGACCTTCGCCTTCGCGTGGGCGTGCAGCCGGGGGGCTGCTCCGGCTTGGTCTACCAGCTCTACTTCGACGAGCGCAGCCTCGACGGCGATCTGGTCGTTGACTTTGGCGGTGTCGAGGTTGTCATCGACCGGATGAGCGCTCCCTACCTCGACGGCGCGACGGTCGACTTCTCGGACACCATCGAGAAGCAGGGCTTCACGATCGACAACCCCAACGCGGGCAGTTCCTGCGCGTGCGGAGACTCGTTCAGCTGAGCGGAGACCACGTTTTCACCGCCAGCTGACTGTGGCCGGCATACCTGCGCTGAGCGGTATGCCGGCCACAGCACGTTGACGGGTCAGGCGGCCGCCGTCGATGGGGGAACCCGTCGCATCGTGGCTACCCGCCGTATGCAGCGAGCCCGTCGATCAGCGCGGAGGCATCGTCAGGAACATCGATCGGGCCGAAGGCCGATGCGACCCACGGCCGCGGTTCGGGGACGTCGACCTTGACCTCGCGGCTGTCCTGCGCCAACTCGGCCAGGCTGCCCTCGTCGAGGCCGTCGCGAGGACTGGGGAAGTAGGGTGACGTGGTCATGAACCCACCGTATTTCGCTTGGTGGCCGAGGGGAATCGGTACCAGCCAGTAACACTGGCGGGTAACTTCGGCCCCTCCTGCCGTGATGCCATCGCCTGGCGAAAGCATCGACATGGATGCTGTGGTTGAGGGGCAGCAGGCCGGGGTCCGGCCGTCACGCGGTAAGTTGCCGGGGTGCATATCGCTCTCACCGGATCCATCGCGACCGACCACCTGATGACCTACAAGGGCCGGTTCGCCGACTCCCTGGTCGTCGACCAGCTCGACAAGATCGCCTTGTCCTTCCTCGTTGAGGACCTCGAGATCCATCGCGGCGGTGTTGCCGCCAACATCGCGTTCGGCATGGCAAACCTCGGAGAGCAGCCGATCCTGGTTGGAGCGGCCGGGGAGGACTTTGCGGAGTACCGGTCATGGCTGGAGCGCCACGGCGTCGACTGTGACTCGGTGCACATCTCCGAGACCCGCCACACGGCTCGTTTCGTGTGCACCACCGATGACCACATGGCCCAGATCGCCACGTTCTACGCCGGCGCCATGAGCGAGGCCCGCGAGATCGAGCTGGGTCCGGTTGCGGCCCGCGTCGGGGGGCTGGACCTTGCGGTCATCAGCTCCAACGACCCTGAGGCCATGCTCCGTCACACGGAGGAGTGCCGGACCCGCAAGATCCCGTTCGCCGCCGATCCGTCCCAACAGCTGGCGTTCATGGACGGAGAGTCGATCCGTGAGCTGATCGACGGGGCGGCCTTCCTGTTCACCAACGAGTACGAAGCGGCGCTGACCGAGCAGAAGACCGGTTGGAGCAGTGACGAGATCGCCAAGCGCGTCCAGACGCGTGTCATCACCAAGGGCAAGAACGGCGCGCTCATCGCCACGAATGGCGAGGAGCCGATCGAGGTCTTTGTGGCCAACGAAGTGCGCAAGGCTGACCCGACCGGTGTCGGCGACGCCTTTCGGGCCGGTTTCCTCAGCGGTCTCGCGTGGGGGTTGGGTCACGAGCGCTCGGCGCAGACCGGCTCGATGCTGGCGACGTACGTCGTGGAGACAGTAGGGACGCAGGAGTACGAGCTGGGTCGTCGGAGGTTCCTCGAGCGGTTCACAGAGGCATATGGCGCCGGGGCCTGCGAAGAGATTGAGCCCCACGTGACCTGCCCGCGCCCCTGAGCGGTCTACCTGATTCGCATGCCGGTCGAGCCCCGGGCTTCACGTTGGCAGCTGGATCTCGACCAGGCGACCCCAGGGGACGACCTCGTCGGCGTCGGCGCCGACCTCGAACCGGGCACGCTACTCATGGGCTATCGCGCAGGGTTGTTCCCCATGGGGGTGGGCGAGGACGGCGGCCCACCGACCGGATGGTGGTCGCCGGACCCGCGGGGGGTCCTGCTGCCCGGTCACGTCAAGATCAGCCGGTCCTTGCGAAAGTCCTTACGTCACTTCGACATCCGCGTTGATACAGCATTCTCAGAGGTCGTCGCGGCCTGCGCTGATCCTTCGCGCGACGGCCGCTGGATCACGCCGGAGATCACGGCGGCGTACACGCGCCTGCACGAGCTTGGCTGGGCGCACTCGGTCGAGGCATGGTGCGACGGGGAGCTCCTGGGTGGTCTCTACGGCCTGGTCCTCGGTGGGTTGTTCGCGGGGGAGTCGATGTTCCACCGCGCGACCGACGCGTCCAAGTGCGCCCTGGTGGGCCTGGCGGATCTGGTGTTCGAGGACCAGGACCCGCGCCGGATCATCGACGTCCAGTGGGTCACCCGCCATCTGGGCAGCCTTGGGGTCACCGAGATCTCGCGCGACGACTACCTCGCCCGGCTCGAGCGTTCGCTCCCGCTGCCGGCTTCGCCGGCTTTCGAGCGCTGAGGGCGGATCTGGACGACGAAGCGCAGGTACGGCGGGGGGTCACTCTCGCCCGGCGGGCCTGCCGAACCGGACGAGTCCGAGACCTCGG
>DASVHT010000262.1:0-1726 GCA_036382455.1 Dermatophilaceae bacterium | reverse complement strand
GAAAGAGGCTGGAGCCGCACGAGGCTGTGGACCCGGGCGTCGAACGCACGCGCTCGACGCCTCTACGAAGGCCAGGGATACCGAAGGTCAGGTCAAGAGACGACCCTTGGCAGCGGTGATCCAATCCTCCAGCTCGAGCGTCAAACATCCTGACCTGAGATGTTCGGTGGAGGATCCGCGTGCGGACACCGAACTCGGTCTCGATGCTTCCGGTCATCGTTCGGCTTCCGCAACCCGGTCACCAACGCCGCCGCATAGGCTGGCCCTGACCCGTCAACAGCGGCGGGCGTCAGCCGTGAACGGCACACTGTCCGGTCAAGTTTAATGAGCCTGGATGGCTCGACGTCTCCAAGGAGTGAAGATGGCCTTTCGTCCCCCAAACCGTGACGACCTGATCACCGCTGGTAGCAAGTTCGGGATCACCCTGTCCGACAATGAACTCGAGACCTACGAGAGCCTCACCGCCGGGTCAGCAGCAGCGTATAACGCAGTGGAACGGCTGTACGCCGAGACCGCGCCGCCGGCCCCCTCTGGGCGCAGCAGCTCCTTTCCGGCTCCGGCGGACAACCCGCTCGGCGCGTGGTACGCCCGCACCGAGATCCCCGGCGCCGCAAGCGGTCCGCTGCAAGGGTTGCGGGTCGCGATCAAGGACAACATCTCCGTGGCCGGGGTGCCGATGATGAACGGCTCGCGCACGGTCGAGGGCTACGTGCCCAAGTACGACGCAACCGTGGTCACCCGCCTGCTCGAGGCCGGCGCGACCGTGGTCGGCAAGTCCGTCTGCGAAAGCCTCTGCTTCTCCGGCGCCAGCCACACCTCCGACAGCGGGCCGGTCCGCAACCCGTGGGACACGACCCGGACCACCGGCGGCTCGTCCAGCGGCAGCACGGCGCTCGTCGCCACGGGCGAAGTCGACATCGCACTCGGTGGTGACCAGGGCGGATCGGTGCGCATCCCGAGCTCGTTCTCCGGCACGGTCGGGCACAAGCCGACCTACGGCCTGGTCCCCTACACTGGCGCGTTCCCGATCGAGCTGACCCTCGACCACCTCGGCCCGATCACCCGCACCGTGTCCGACGCGGCCCGGATGCTGTCGGTGATCGCCGGGTACGACGACGGCAAGGACCCCCGCCAGCCGGTCGGCGTGGCGTCATCGGACTACGACGCCGACAGTGACGGCGACGTCAAGGGCATGCGCGTCGGGATCGTCACCGAAGGCTTCGGCCACGAAGGGCTTTCCGACCCCGACCTTGACGCGACAGTCCGCGCGACCGCGCAGCGACTGACCCAAGCAGGCATGGTCGTCGAAGAAGTGAGCATCCCGTGGCACCTGCACGGCATGGCGATCTGGAACGTCGTCGCAACCGACGGGGCGACCGCGCAGATGATCGACGGCAACGCCTACGGCTACAACTACAGCGGCTGGTACGACCCAGAGCTGATGGCGCACTATGGCAAGCAGCGGCACGAGCGGGCCAATGACTTCTCCGACACGACCAAGCTGGTCGCACTCGGTGGCGGCTACTCTCTGGCCACGACCCATGGGCGCTACTACGCCATGGCGCAGAACCTGGTCCCCCTGCTGCGCAAGGCATATGACGACGTGCTGGAGAAGTACGACGTGCTGGTCATGCCGACGCTGCCAATCACCGCGACGACGCTGGTCAGCGATCAGGACGACCTGACCACCAGCATCGTCCGTGCGCTGGAGATGATCGTCAACACG
>DASVHT010000261.1:0-9303 GCA_036382455.1 Dermatophilaceae bacterium | reverse complement strand
GCGGCCTCGGCGAGCGACACACTCGGCAGTGGCAACCGTCGCGACATACTGTCCGATCCCCCGCGAGCGACCTCGGCCACGCGCCGGACGTCCGAGTGACGCAGACCGTGAGTCGCGCGCTTCCGGCGGTCACGGCGATTCTGACCAGCCACGGCCGGAGAGAAGCGACATTGCGCTGCCTCGGCAGCCTCTTCGCTCAGGTCGACGCCGAGGCGGACATCTCCGCGGTGCTGGTGGATGACGCCAGCCCCGACGGCACGACCGAGGCAGTCCTTGCTCGTTTTGACCGAGTATGTGTGATCGCCGGCAACGGCAACTTGTTTTGGGCCAACGGGATGGCTGTGGCCGAGGCGGAAGCGCGTCGGCACCAGCCAGACTACCTACTCTGGCTGAACGACGATGTCACCCTCGACCGGACCGCGCTGGCCCGCTTGATCGAGGTTAGCCGGAGCGCCGCCGCCCGGCTGCACGTCGTCGCTGGACCTGTGCTTGATCCAGACAGGGGCACCACTTCGTACGGCGGTGTCCGCCGCCGCGACTGGCATCCGCTGCGCTACGAACTCGTTCGGCCCACGGGTCGCGTCACCGAGTTGGACACGGTGCACGGGAACGTTCTGCTGGTGCCTATAGCAACCGCCGAACTACTCGGATCCATTGATGGCAACTACGAGCATGCCTACGCCGACTTTGACTACGGGCTGCGGCTGCGGCAGCAGGGTGGCGTCGCACTGCTCGCTCCCGACCATGTCGGCACCTGTACGAGCAACGCCTTGAATTCCCAGTTGCGCGATGCGCCCTGGCGGTACCGTTGGACCTTTCTGCTCAGTCGCAAGGGAATGCCTATTCGATCGCATGTGCGCTATCTGCGGCGGCATGGCGGTCCAATCTGGCCACTCGTGGCTGCCGTTCCATATGCGCGGACGTTAGCCAAGGGGCTGACGACGCGAGGCGTCCGGGTGGTGCGCTGAGTGACCGTTCGCGTCGCGTTTATCGATGGGGTAGTCCTGGACTACCGGGTGCCCTTTCTTGCCGCTCTGCGCGCCCGCGTTGATGGGCTTGGTGTCTTCGCTTGGGATATCAGCTCTGCGACGCGCGAAGCGCTCACTCGCGTCGACATTGAAGTGCACGTCCTCCGGCACGTATCGTTCAAACGGACGTGGCGGCACCCGGCAGGCTTCGCTGAGCCATTGCCACTGGTCGTTGCCTTGGGCATCTCGTCGGCATTGGCGTCCTACCGGCCGACCGTCGTGGTTAGCGGTGACCTCGGTTTGCGGACGATGGCGGCAGCCCGCTACTGCCGCCGCGACGCCGTTCCCTTGGTGTTATGGATTCGCATGTCTGAGCATTCGGAACGCGGGCGAAGCCGCGCCCAGCAGCTCGCCCGACCGGTCATCTTGGAGCGAGCAAGCAGGATGATTGTGAACGGTACGTCCGGGCGCGATTACCTTCGCTCATTAGGTGCCCAAACGAGCCGGATCAAGGTGGTTCACCAGGCCGTCAATCCGGCCGCTGTCGCGTCCGCTGCTGAGCGCTGCCCCACCACCGGACCCACCCAGCTTCTCGCGACCGGTCGTCTGGTCCAGAGCAAGGGATTGCACCTACTGTTCGATTCCCTGAACTCGCTGCCTAGAGACCGCTGGCGCCTCACGGTGGCCGGGGACGGCTACTTCCGGCATGATCTCGAACAACAGGCTCAGCGTTACGAATTGCCGGTCGAGTTCGTCGGGATGCAACAACCCGGCGAACTGGCACGCCTACTGTGCAACTCTGACTTCCTTGTTCACCCCAGCCTCTCCGACGAGTGGGCTCTGGTGGTCGGCGAGGCGCTGGCCTCAGGAGTGCCGGTCCTGGGCAGCGTGTATGCCCAGGCGGTGACCGAGCTCGTGCGGAAGAATGTCAACGGCTATACGTTCTGCCCGGACGATCGCCACGCCGTCGTCCACGCTGTTGATTGGGCGACTGGCGTGGACGTGGTCCGTTGGCGGGAACTCAGCGTCGCCGCGTGCGCCTCTGCGAAGCACTTGCGTCCGGACATTGTCGCTGACTCATTTGCTCACGTGCTGCACGAGGCAGCAGACGAACGCCGGACCGCAGATGGCAAGCGATAGCGGCCCGGCCCGCATCGTCCTCGTAGGGCCCGCATCCCCGGCAGCACTCGCCACCGCGTTCACCGGCCGAACGCGCGCAGCTGCCGAACAGGTCAGCGGATTGGGAGGTGTTCCGGTCAACTCCCTGGCGCTCGGTCTCCTCAAGGCCGGCCGCCAGGTCGAGGTGGTGACCCTGGCGCCCGACGTGTCGGAGCCGGTCGCCTTTGATTCGTCTAGCCTTCGCGTCCTCGTGGCGCCGTACCGCTCTCGAGCACGAGCCCGCGCCGCCGATGGGTATCGAGCGGAGCGTCGCCACGTCGCCGCCCTGCTGAAGCGGACCGAAGGCGAGCTGCTGCATGCCAACTGGACCTACGAGTTCGCCCTGCCCTGCGAGTCGGACTCGCGTCCCGTCGTCGTGACAGCCCACGATGCACCACTGACCGTATTGCGTCGGATGCCGTCCGCCTATCGGGCGCTCCGCACAGTCGTGGCCTACCGGGCGCGATTCGGCATCCGCAGCCTGTCCGCAGTCTCGCCCTACCTCGCTTCCCGGTGGCGCCGGGAGATGCTCTGGCGCGGCCCCATTTCGGTCATCCCGAATATCGTCGACGGATTCCCGCAGCGTGCAGTCGCAACCTCCGATGCCCGCACCGGCTCGGTCGTCTTGGACCTGGCGGACGGGACGCGGCTCAAGAATGTCACCCGACTGCTCGAGGCGTTCGCGAGCGTCCGGACTCATCTACCGGACGCCGAACTCCGCCTGGTCGGACGCGGCCTCGGTCCCCTCGGCGAGACAGCCGCCCAGGCGAAGTCACTTGGATGGTCGCACGGGGTCTCCTTCCTGGGGCCGGTTTCCCGACCCGCGGTCGTGCAGCACCTGCACGAAGCGGACGTCCTAGTGCACCCGGCCACCGAGGAGTCGTTCGCGCTTGCCGTTGCCGAAGCGATGACCTGCGGTGTGCCGGTGATTGCGGGCCGTCGCTCCGGCGCCGTCGGTTGGACGCTTGGAAACGGCGAGGCCGGGCTGCTCGTCGACATCACCGATGCGGACGCGATCGCGAGGGCCGTATTGCGGGTGCTGGGCGACCCGGAGCTCGCCGGACGACTCGGCGCCGCAGGCGCGCGCCGGGCTCGGACGGCCTTCAGCAGTGACGTCGTAACCGCTGCCTATCTGTCGTGGTACGAGGCGGCCATGCTGCGGCACGTTGCGGCGTGACCCGGACCAGTCCGATCCGAGTCATCCACACGCTTGGTAACTTGCGTCCCAGCGGTGCCGAGCGCATGCTCGCTTGTAGTCGCTCCGAGTGGGCTCGAGTTGGAATCGAGCCCATCGTGGTCGGAATGGCCGACGGCGAGCATCCGTACGCCGCCGTGCTGCAGTCCGCGGGCTACCAGGTTAGGCTGTTGCCGAGCAATCGGACGGTGCGAGGACTCCTGGCCCTGCGCCGGGTCCTGCGCGAGTTGCGGCCAGCCGTCCTGCATCTGCACGAGGAGCAGATGTTCCACTACGTATCGGCGCTTGCGGTTTCCGTTCGCCCTCGCCCGGCCATCGTCCGGTCCATCCACGCCATGTTCGAATATCCGCCCGATCTCGCTCGCCGCCGCCGCCGCCGCAATCGCATCGCGGACGCCCTTGGCGTGGCCGCGGTTCCGTGCTCGCTCGAAGTCGCGGCCCACGAGCGACGCCGCTTCGGCACGTCGATCGCCGCTACCGTGGAGAACTGGGTCGATGCGGCGACGATGGGAGCCGTCAGCGAGGTAGACGGTCGTGCCATGCGCGCTTCGCTAGCTATTCCCCCCGACGCTTTGGTGGTCGCGCTGCTGGGAAACTGCGCCCCTGGAAAGGGTCACGGGCTTCTACTCGACGCTCTCCCCCACGTCCGTCGCCCAGTGGTCGTTCTGCACGCAGGACATGAGTCCGGAGCCGATTCGGCCGAGCGCGACGCGTGGGCCCGCGTGAGTGCGCCGCATCTGCTACGTCGACTAGGTCCGGTTGCTCAGATCGCACAACTGCTCGCATCGGCGGACATGGTGGCCATCCCCTCCGTTCGGGAGGGCTTCGCGTTGGTTGCGGCCGAGGCGCTCTGCGTCGGGACGCCGGTGATGGCTTCACTCAGCGCCGGCCTCTACTGGCTGAGCGACTTCGCCACGGCACAGTTAGTCCCGCGTGACCCCCGGCTGTGGGCGGAGGCCTTGACCTGCGCACCGACTCACCGGTGCCTGGATCATTCAGCGGACCGAGAACGCGCGAAGCGGCGCTTCAGCGCGCGCCGAGGGGTAGAAGATTGGCTTGCCGTCTACGACCGCGCGCTGAGCGCCCGCGAAAGGTTGCCATGACAACGGGGCCAGGGCTGATGCCCCTCCTCACCCGGGCACTTGGCTGGAACTACGTCTCGGGCATCGTCTTGCTGCTCGGACAACTCGCCTACACCGCGGTGACGGCTCGCGCGATTCCACCGGACGCCTTCGGGGCCTATGCGGTCGCCTTGACCTTCGTCCAGGTCACCAGCTACTTCGGTGGCGCCACGCTGGGTAACGCCTTGATGCGGGCGCCCGAGGTCGACAGGAGGACGGCCGGCACGGCGTTGACGATGGCGCTGGGAGTGGGCGTCGGGCTGTCCGGGCTGCTCGTCGTCGCTGCGGCTCCCGCCGGAGCGGTCCTGCACACGCCGCAGTTGCGCACCGCGCTGTACTACCTGGCCTGGCTGCCGCCGCTGACCGGCGGATCGGTGGTGTGCTCGGGCTTGCTGCGGCGCCACGACCGCTACCGGGCGGCGGCCGTGATCGACGCCTCGACCTCGCTCCTCGGGTTCGTCGTCGGCGCTGGACTGGCGGTATCAGGCGCCGGCGTGGGGGCGCTGGCCACGGCTCAGGTGGTCAGCGCCGGCGGCGGTCTCGTTCTGGGCGCGCTCGCCGGTCGGCGGTGGTTGTCATTCACACACTCACGCTCGGCCAGACGCGACTTGCTCCCCTTTGCCCTCAACGTGAGCGGTCAGAACCTCGTGCACTACATCGTCGCGGGCTTGCCAATGTGGTTTGTGGCGTCGGTAGCCGGTCCGACCGCGACGGGCTACTACTCGCGGGCGCAGCAGCTGGTGGCCCTTCCGGCCTATCAGTTGTTGACCGGGATACAGAGATCGCTCTATCCCTTGTATCACCGCCTTGCTGCTGACGCCCAGCGCCTGCGGCGGGCATTGACCGATGTGATTGTCGTCACCGCTGGCGTCTCCTGCCTGTTCTTCGGCCTAGGCGCCGCCTGCGGGCCGCCCGCCGCCGCCCTACTGCTAGGGCCTGAGTGGAAGCCCTCGATTCACCTGTTCCCGTTGTTCTGCGCCGTGTTCGCCGCGCAGACCGCATATGCGGTCACGGCATCGGCAGTGGAGGCTCTCGGGTGGATGCGCCTACTGTGGTTGGTGCAGGCACTGCTCCTCGTCACCACGTTCGCCGGCCTGTGGGGCGTGGGTGCCCAACACCTGACGGCGGTGGTAGTGGTCGTCTTCCTCACGACACTGGCATCGCACATGGCCATGCTCGTCGCTCCAGGCACGCGGTCCCGGCTCAACGGCAGCAGCGTCGCGCAAGCGTACGTGGTCCATGCAGCAATTGGCGTGGGGCTCTACCTGGTTGCCACCGCTGCCGTGGACGTGACGAAACCGAGTTCTGCGGTGGTCGAGCTGACCGTCCGCTCGCTGACCTCCGGCGCTGCCCTCGCGGTGCTTTTCCTGTTGCGGCGGTGGCTGCCTGCGTACCAGGCCTTAGCGCGCCGACGCCGGGACCGATTCCCGGCGGTTGCCGCGCCAGCGCCTTCCGGCGCTGCCCCGGCCAACTCGGGGGGCAGCCCGTGACCCGCGGTGGGCGACGCCATCGGCGCTTCGGTCGCAGGAAGGTGGCGGGCACCTGGCTCGTGGTCGGTCCCGACGGCGCCGGCAAGACCTCCGTCGCCGACCAGCTCGAGACGCTGGCCACCCAGTCGAGCGTCCACGTGGTCCGCCTGCATTGCCGGCCGACTGTCCGGCCACGCCCGGGAGGGGACAGCCCCGTCGTCGACCCGCAGGGCTCGCCACCATTTCCCTTGCCCTTGGCAGTGGGGAAGATAGCGGCGCTGATGCTTGTCTGGCTGCAACACTCCGTCCGCGAACGGCTGAGGTCGACGGTCCCGACAGTCACAGTCATCGAGCGGGGCTGGTTCGACATGGCGGTGGACCCGGTGCGTTACCGACTGCCTCGCAACCTCGGCCCCCTGATCGCGACCGCCGGCCGACTCATTCGCCCGGCAGATGCCGTCATCGTGTTGGGCGGTGCCCCGGACGTCATTGATGCGAGGAAACCGGAGATTGGGGTCGCCGAGGTCGCCCGTCAGATCGAGCGGTGGCATCAGCTGGCTCCTCGCGCCGGTCGACTGGTACTGACCGCAGACGCGGTCACCCACGATCCGGTCAGCATCGCCCGTTCCGCCTGGACGGCCGGTACCGCGATGCCGAGCAGGCCGATACGCTGGCGCACAGTTCCCCTGACCGCCAAACGCGCGCACGCCAGGACCGCCGGGGACTCCTGGTACGCCCGAAGCTTCTACAGGTCCTACCAGCCGACCGCACGAGCGTTGGCTCCGGTCAGTCACCTGGCATTGCGAATGGATCTAGGCCGAACGGTGAGCCCTCCCGTTCCTCTCGAGGAAATCGGCCACCTTCTAGACCTAGACATCGACGGCGCGCTCGCCATCGAATCGTCGATGTCGGGACGGCTGGTAGTCGTTTGTGGAACGGGACGGTCACAGGTCGCGGTCGTCAAGATCGCAGGTCCGCACGATGACAAGCTGGCCAACGAAGCCGCCCTGCTAAAGACGATCGCGGGATCGGCGAACGGCTTCTCCGTGCCTCGGTTACGCTGGGTCGGACAGTGGCGAGAGCGGCTTGTGGTGGCGATGGATGCAGTCTTCACAACCGATAAGCCCGTCTTTGACGTGGAGACAGCGCTGCGGCTGTCGACCGCGTTGGTAAACGGCCCCATTTCCATGGGGCCGGTCGTGCACGGAGATTTGTCGCCCTGGAACATCCTCGGGTCTCAAGTGTCCCCGGTGCTAATCGACTGGGAGTATGGCCGGCGGGAGCGACTGCCGCTGTTCGACTTGGCGCACTTCGTCGTCGCCTGCGGTGCGCTTCTCGGCCGGTACACCGAGCGGGAAGCCCGCGCGGTGTTGTGCGACCCAGGTGGTGCGGGCTGGCGGCACTTGGAGCAGGTCGGCACCGATCCGCACGACGGGGAGCGGCTGCTGCGCGAATACTACGACTCCGGGCTGTGGATCGGCGGTCGCCGTGAGCGAGCGTTCTGGCTCGGGCTGCTCCAGAACACCCGGGCCGACCGTGTCGTCTGACTCGCTCGTCGTACGTCCGCGCTCGGCAGCCTGGATCGACCTCCTTCGTGCCGCAACGGATGCAGCGCCGACTTGGCTCGTCTACAAGAACGTCGAGTCGGCGCTCACGGGCACGGGTGACATTGATGCGGTCGCCAGCTCCCAAGACTTCCCCGCCATCAAGCCGGTCGTGCTGTCCTGGGCGGAGCGGTTCCAGTTGTGGCCCGTCTTCGTGTGCAACCACTTCCCCGCCGGTCCGAACTTCGTCGCCGTGCCACCGGGTGAGCTCGCGTTGTGGGAGTTCAGCGTGAAGGAGCGCAAGGTCTTCCGCGGTGGCCCGTTGCTCAGCGCTGCGGAGCTGCTGCCGATGGCGCAAGCGGACGACCGGGGCTTTCGTCGGCTACGGCCAGGAGCCGAAGGAGTCCTCAAGTTGCTCACCAACGGCACCCGATGGGCGGGCCGGCGCAATGCCGAGGGCCTCGCGGCAAAGGAGATCCGGCAGCTGCTGGCCCGCGATCCGGAGGGCGTTGCTCAGGCGGCCGGCATGTACGGTAGTGCGGAACTCGCCGTACGAGGGCTGGCCGCGGCTGTCGTTGCTGGCCAGTGGAAGGCGGGTGCGGCGCTGTTCGTCGAGGGGCGGCAACTCCTCATCGCCGCGAGTCGACCGGGGCAGACCGTGCGCCGAGCCTGGTACCGCAGTGTTGGGGAGCGGCGCTGTCCGTTGATCGAAGTGATCCATCATCACGGCCGGCGCATCCCGCCCGACAGGGAACGGTGGCTCCGACAGGTGAGCGATACGCACATCATCCACGGAGATGCCATGACGCGGAATGGAGTGACGTGAATCCGGGCAGCGAGTGGGTGCTCGTGACGGAAGGGGCGACTGGACAGTCGCGAGCAGCGGTCTCTGCCGTGCAGCTGCTCGCCGAGTCCGGCCGGCGTCCGGCAGTCACTTTCACCAGACCGACGACGCTCGCGGTGGCGTCTCGCCATTGCCGGCGACGGCTGCGCGTGCCGGCTGTTGACATTGACCCGAGCGGCTATGTCGCCGCAGTTCGCGCCGAGCTTGCGCGCCGTCCCTACCTCACTGTCCTGCCAGCAAGCGACCCCGCGGTGCTCGAACTGGAACTACCGGGTCGCCACCTCGTGGACAAGCTGGAGTGGGAACCTCGGGCCCGCCGAGCCGGTCTCGCCGTGCCTCCCACCGAATCGTTTGCCACCCTCGACGCGTTGCTCGCCCAAGCCGACCAGCTGCCGTATCCGGTTGTGGTCAAGCCGAACATCAAGCGGACCCTCGCCGCTCACGTCGCGAGTCCTCGACAACTGGACCGGCTGGCTGCCGACATCTTTCCCGTGCTCGTACAGCCGTACCTGCACGAACCCGGGGGTGGTATTCTAGGCCTGATGTGGCAAGGGTCGCTGGTTGCGGCCGCGCACCTGCGCTATGCCCGAACCTGGCCGGCCCTGTGCGGAACGGTTTCGGCCGCCACGACCGTCGAACCGGACACCCGGCTGGAGGACGGCCTCGCTGAACTCCTGACCGACTATGACGGGCTGTTCCACGTCGATTTGGCGGGTCGCTACCTGCTCGACATCAACCCCCGAGTCCACGCCACCCTCACGGTGGCCCACGCCGCCGGACTGAATCTCGTCGGCAGCTACTGTGACTTGCTATCCGGTCGCCCCGTCCCGGCCGTGCGGGCGCCAGCCGGACACGGCTACCGCTGGGCGGAGGGCGATCTGCGCAGTGTGCTGTGGAGCCTTCAACGCGGCCGGGTCGGACCGCGGGCGGCGGCGGCGGCGCTTCGCCCCCGGCGTCGCACCGTGCACAGCCTGCAACTGCTCAACGACCCCGGACCAGCGCTG
>DASVHT010000260.1:0-1729 GCA_036382455.1 Dermatophilaceae bacterium | reverse complement strand
GCTCGCAAGCTGACTCAGCCACAAGAGGATGAGTCTTGGGAAGTTCGCCGGCGGCCCGTAAGTCGGCACGAGGGCGACGGTCGGCTGGCGGTTTGCTGCTGGGGCGCGTCCACGCCGAAGCGACCATCAGACCCGCCCGGCGCGCGCGCCGCCGCCGACCTCGTTGGCTCGAACTACGCGCTGCCCAGCACCCTGGCCAGCCGCTACATGCGCTGCGGCAAGTTCGGCGGCCAGCGCCGGGGCGGGCCCGGGGGAGCAGCCCTCCGGCGAACGCCCACGGCCGGCCCACCACGACGCCCTGGTCCGTCCTCGCCCAGGGTGGCGGTCAACCAACGCCCCGCAGAACTGTTGTTACTCGCTGATGCTGCTGTTCACTGTCTGGCATGACTATCACCATCGCGTTCTTCAACCACAAGGGCGGCGTAGGCAAGACGACCATGCTCTTCAACGCAGCCGTTGAGATGGGGCGACTAGGCAAGCGGGTGCTGATGGTCGACCTCGACGCACAGGCCAACCTCACGGCGATCGCCCTGGAGGACGACGTCCTCAATCAGTTGTACCCGCCGGCTCCGGCGATCGGGGCCGGAACCGTCGCGGGTGCCTTTGCGCCACTGGTTAGCGGCGCAGGTGACATAGCCACCCCGATGGCAGTCGAAGTGCGGCCTGGTGCTGTGTGGCTGCTGCCGGGCGATATCCAGCTGTCAACGTTCGAGGCGATCCTGCCGAGCGCTTGGACAGAGTCGTTAGCGGGCAACGAACGAGGTTTCCGGGTCACCAGCGCTGCCTTTCGCATGATCGGCAGCGCTGCGGAGCAAGTGGAAGCCCACTACGTGTTCGTGGACTTGGGTCCCAATGTCGGTGCCCTAACTAAACCGTGCTGTGCTGTTGGGCAGCGACTACCTGATCCTGCCGATGGCGTCGGACCTCTTCTCTCTCCGCGCTTTGCCCAGCGTGGGCCAGAGCCTCGACACCTGGATTAGGCAGTGGGCAACAGCGCAGACCGTGGCCCCGACGCTGAGCTTTGCGATCCCCCCGGGCCGGCCCAAGGTGCTGGGTTACGTCTCCCAGCAGTTCAACATCTACAGGGGTGAGGCCACGATGGCTTTCTCATCGTGGATCGACAAGATGCCTACTGCGATCAAGGAGGGGCTGCTTGAACCGCTAAGCGCCCACACCGATGGCCGTGGCGGAACTCTTGCTGAGCCGGCGGCAAGCAGCGGTGCGAAAGTCGGGGATCTGAAGAACTTCCACAGCCTCGTTCCTCATGCTCAGACTCTTCGCCGGGCAATCTTCGAGCTCGAGGTCGACGACGTGATCCGTGGCGGCCAGCTCACACGTTCCCGAGATTCCGAGGGCCAGTTCCGCGATCTGTGTGAAGAGATCATCAGACGGACCTGACTGCGCTTCAGCCCTTGCCTTCTGGTTAAGCGTGTCTTCGTGAGAACGGGGGCACGTTAACTGTGCGCTGGTCTACACGGGATAATCGACGGAACCCCGTGTAGCAGCGGGTACGCCGCCGATCATGACGGAGCCGACCGGCCGCCTCCAGCGCCGCGGCGAGGGCCCCGTGACCGACCCGCTGGAGCTGGCGGCGGACGCCCCTCTCACCGACGAGGCGGCCGGCTACGTGGGCGACCTGGGCGGCGAACACGCTGTGCGGCTACCGCCGTAACGACCCCACCTTGGTCACAAACGTGCCTGCAATGACCAGGTAGCCCAGCGGGCGGGG
>DASVHT010000259.1:0-12538 GCA_036382455.1 Dermatophilaceae bacterium | reverse complement strand
GTTGGAGACAAGACGTCAAGCAGAGCCGGGTCGGTGCCGTCGGTGGTGTAGTAGATCTGCGAGCCGGCCTCGTTGGCGCTGAGGGTCACGTTCTGGGCGACCGCGTAGCTCCCGCCAGGCGGTGACGCAGAGACCGTCGGTGGTATGACGTCGGTCACCGGCTGGGTCACCTCGGGCGGGAACGTCTGTCCGACGCTGCTCACCGAGACGACCTCGAGGTTGTAGGTGTCAGTTGCCAACAGACCGGTGATCGTCGTGCCCGTGGCCGCCGGGTTGGCGATCCGCTTGCCGATCTCGACCTGCTCGCTCGTCGCACTGACGGTCTGGGAGACCGCGTGTACGCGGTACCCGGTGATCGCCGGGGTCCCAGCGATGGCCGTCGCCGGGGTCCAGGTGAGCTTGACCCCACCGGCCACGTTCACCGCCACCACGTTTGACGGCGCGGGAGGACCGGACTGCAGTGGACCGTTGGGGCAGCCGCCGACGCCGGGACCGCCGGGCTCGCCGCGCTCGGCGATGGTGAGGCCCTGTCGGTTGCCTGCGATGTCGACGACCTGCCACGCCATCATCCGCTCGCCCAGGAAGGAGCTGTTTGCGACCTGCGCGACTGCCGGGTCGTTGAAGACGTACGTCGCGGTCCAGGTGGTGCCAAGGAACTCAAGGCTGGACGAGTAGGTGCCGTTGACAGATGGGGTCAGCGGGCCCGGGACGGCCAAGATGTCCCGGCGGGCGACGGCGGTGGCCAGGAGGTCCGGGTTGACGATCCGCTGCTCGGTCTGGGCTGGGTCGACGGTGGCGCCGATGTGGCCGGTGACGGTCAGGGTGTTTCCCGTGACCACCCCCTTGGCGGTCGCGAACGCGTCCGCCACGGTGGTGTCGCTGTCCGCCACTCCGCCGAAGCTCATGGTGACCTTGTCACCGGGGACGATGTCTGGTGTCACGTTGAGCGCGGTTCCGTTGCCCCAGCAGACACCGCCGGGGTGGTTCACCTCGAAGGCGACGTCGCCGCCCGAGACGACCGCCGTCGCCGAGCCCACGACCCCGACTCCGGGTCGGTTGACTGTCAATGTCGCCGTCTCCCCAGCGTGACTCGCGTAGCCCTGAACCGACACCATGTCCCTGTTGGGGAAGACGATGATGTTGTCGGGGAAGGTGGGAACCGCCGCGGAGGCCGAGCTGCGGTCAGCACCAAGCCCGACGTGGCCACCAAAGCGCCAGCGAGCAGAACCCTCATCGCGCGACCCAGCCACTTCCGATTCATACCAATGGTGGACGTCCCTACAGATGCATCCGCGGGACCATCACCCGAAGCGGGAGCCGCCTCCATCCAAGAATCCTGCTTTCCCCTCATGACTGACGCTCCTCCAACGTCGCGGAAGCGTTTCAATGGACGCTCCCATCAGATTGCTCAACGAAGGTTCGACATTTTGCTCAACGCAAACCTTCGTCTTGCTCAACGCATACCTACGCCGAGATCCACAAGGCTCCAGCGTTGCCAGGGCAGGCGTCTACGCGACTTTGCTACTAGTACCTCCGGCCGCCCGGCTCGAGGTAGACGAGGGGCGTGCCCGTCTCGGAGTCGTGAAGTCGTGGAGTCCCCAGCAGCCCCGTGCACATGCGGCAGCCCGTATGGCGACGACCTCGGCCGGACGATCCGGTCGTCCGACTCTGCGACCTACGGTTCCAGGCGATCTTGGTACTAGTACCAAGAGCCCGAGCCCCTGCAGCCGACCGAAGTTCGACGGCAAAACTGACCTTCTTGGTCGCTCGGACACGCCAGGGTTGGGGTGACCTCTAGAGCCGGTGCCCGGCAAAGAAGTCGAGCAGGATCTGGGAGCACTCCTGCTCGCGGACTCCGCCGATCACCTCGACCCGATGGGTTGCCCGTCGGTCCCGCACGATGTCCCAGACCGACCCGCACGCGCCCGCCTTCGGGTCCCAGGCCCCCAGCACGAGACGGCTGATCCGCGCCAGCATCAAGGCTCCTGCACACATGACGCACGGCTCGAGGGTGACGACGAGCGTGCAGTCGTGGAGTCGCCAGCTGCCCAGTGCGGACGCGGCAGCCCGTATGGCGACGACCTCGGCATGGGCAGTCGGGTCGCCCTGCGCTTCACGCAGGTTGCGCCCCACACCCAGGACCTCCCCGTCAGGGGAGAGCACCAGAGCGCCCACCGGTACGTCGCCCGAGTCGAGCGCCCCGGAGGCCAGGTCAAGGGCCTGGCCCATCCAGGCGGCATACCGCTGGTCGGCTGCTGGTCCAGGGTTGGTGATCACACGCTAAGTTTCGCTCATGCGAGTCCACATTGCCGACCATCCGCTCATCGCCCACAAACTCACCGCGCTGCGCGACAAGAACACCGACTCCCCCACCTTTCGCCGACTTGTCGCTGAGCTGGTGATGTTGCTCGCCTATGAGGCAACCCGCGAGGTCCGCGTCGAGCCCGTCGACATCGAGACTCCGGTTGCCCCCACTCGCGGCGTAAGGCTGGCGAGCCCCAAGCCGATGGTCGTGCCGATCCTGCGAGCCGGGCTGGGCATGCTCGACGGCATGGTTCGGCTGCTGCCGACGGCCGAGGTCGGCTTCCTCGGCATGGTGCGGAACGAGGAGACGCTCGAGGCCACGACCTATGCGAACCGGCTCCCCGACGACCTCTCCGGCCGCCAGTGCTACGTGCTTGACCCGATGCTCGCGACAGGTGGAACCCTTGCCACGGCCATTCGCTACCTGGTTGACCTCGGAGCCGACGACATCACCGCCATCACCTTGTTGTGCGCCCCCGAAGGCATCAGGAGGTTGGAGACGGCCGTCGCCGACCTCCACGTCCCCGTCACGATCGTCACCGGCGCGATGGACGAGAAGCTCAACGAGCGCGGCTACATCGTGCCCGGACTTGGTGATGCAGGCGACCGTCTGTACGGTGTCGTCTGACCAGGTGACCGGCGCGCCTCAGCCACGAGGGAACGCTTCCTTGGCAAGGTGGGGTGAAGTTGTGACCACCGCAGGAAGCCCGACCAAGGAGATGACGTGCAGCGCGTCAAGAAGATCGTTCTCTGGGGGCTGCTCGCGTTCTTCGTCTATGCGATCGTGAAGTCACCCAGCCAGGCCGCCGACATCTTCCGCACACTCTGGGACATCGTCGTGCAAGGCCTCAAGAGCATCGGCAGCTTCTTCGACGCCCTGCTGAGCAAGAAGTAGGCCGCCGCCATGGCGCGGCCTGATCCCCTCGCCGCCCTGCCACCTCACCGTGGGCTCGTCCGGTACCTGCTGGACGGCGAGCACATCGTCATCGCCGCCCACCAGCACTGGGCCAAGGTCGCCGAGCCGGTGGCTTCCGCCGTTGGAGGGCTCGTCCTCGTTCTCGCCCTCGACTCGTCGCTGCCGGCCGGCCTCGGCCTGGTGGCCAACGTCCTCTGGTGGGCCTGGTTCGGCCTCGTCGGGCGCGCCACCTGGAAGATTCTCGAGCGCCAGCACGACTGGTTCGTCGCCACCGACAAGCGTCTCATCCTCACGTACGGGCTGATCACCCAGAAGGTCGCGATGATGCCGTTGACGAAGGTCACCGACATGTCCTACAACCGATCACCGCTGGGACGCCTGCTCGGATACGGCACCTTCGTGATGGAGAGCGCCGGCCAGGACCAGGCCCTGCGCACCGTCGGGTGGGTGGCCGACCCCGACCACACGTACCGCGCCATGTGCGCGGAGATCTTCGGCGTGGACGACACCACCCACTACCCGACACCGATCCGGATCCGCCCAGCCGGCTCGCATCCAGAGCGCTCAGCCGCTCGCGAACCCGACACCCGAGGGGACGACACCGGGCCAATCTCCTACTAGCGCAGCATGACTGAGCACGACAACCGAACGCGACAACCGAACGCGAACCGCGAACACCGAGGACACGGCCGATCAGGGCCCTGTCCTCAGGGCCTCACAGGTCCCTGAGGATGTCCTCGACCCGATCCTTGGCGTCGCCGAACAGCATCGCGCTGTTCTGCTTGAAGAACAGGGGGTTCTGCACACCGGCATACCCGGGGGCCATGGACCGCTTGAAGATGACCACCTCTTTGGCGTGCCACACCTGGATCACCGGCATGCCGGCAATCGGACTGCTCGGGTCGTCTTCGGCGCTCGGGTTCACCGTGTCATTGGCGCCGATGACGAGCACGACGTCCGTGTTGGGCAGGTCGTCGTTGATCTCGTCCATCTCGAGGACGATGTCGTAGGGCACCTTGGCCTCGGCGAGCAGGACGTTCATGTGGCCCGGCAGGCGGCCGGCGACCGGGTGGATGCCGAAGCGGACGTTGACCCCGCGCTTGCGCAGCTTTGCCGTCAGCTCGGCGACGGGGTACTGCGCCTGCGCGACGGCCATGCCATAGCCGGGGGTGATCACGACCGACGCGGCGTCCTTGAGTAGCTCAGCGACGTCGGCGGCGTTGGTCTCGCGGAACTCGCCGTAGTCCTTCTCCTCGGTGCTCACCGGGGCCCCACCGAATCCGCCGGCGATGACGCTGATGAACGAGCGGCCCATGGCACGGCACATGATGTAGCTCAGGATCGCACCGGAGGACCCGACGAGCGCGCCGACGACGATCAGCAGGTCGTTGCCGAGCATGAAGCCGGCAGCGGCTGCCGCCCACCCTGAGTACGAGTTGAGCATCGAGATGACGACCGGCATGTCGCCGCCGCCGATGGACGCCACGAGGTGCCAGCCCAGCAGGAGGGCGATCACCGTCATGATCAGCAGCGGCACGACGTTGGCCGAGCTCACGAACCAGACCATCAGACCGGCCGATACGAGCAGGGCTGCGAGGTTCATCTTGTGCCGTTGCGGGAGCATGAGCGGAGCGGACGAGATTCGGGTGCTCAGCTTGAGGAACGCGACGACCGAGCCGGTCAGGGTCACGGCACCGATGAACACGCCGAGGAACACCTCGACCGAGTGGATTGTGGCCAGGGAGCCCGTGAGCTCGAGGGCGCTTTTGACGTCGCGGAGCCCTTTCTCGGTCAGGAACGAGTTGTAGCCGACGAGCACGGCTGCGGCGCCGACGAGGCTGTGCAGGATCGCGATCAGCTCGGGCATCTGGGTCATCTCGACGCTCTTGGCCCGCCAGAGGCCGATGACCGCGCCGATCGCCATCGCGAGGACGATCAGCCCGATGGCGGCCGGGACGCCCAGAGCGCCTTCGGCGTCGGCCCCCTTGAGTGCCAGGTAAATGGTCGCGACGATGGCGATGGCCATGCCGGTGGCACCGTAGGCGTTGCCGGTCTTGGCGGTCTCGTGCTTGGACAGACCTGCAAGGGCCATGATGAACAGCAGGGCGGAGACGATGTATGCCGCCTGGACGATGGTGGTCATCTCGACTCAGCCCTTCCGGAACATGGTGAGCATGCGCTGGGTCACGGTGAAACCACCGAAGACGTTGATGCTGGCTATAGCCAGGGCTATGAAGGACACAACCGTGACGATGCCGCCGTGGCCGATCTGGCTGAGAGCGCCGACCAGGATGATGCCCGAGATGGCGTTGGTCTCCGACATCAGCGGTGTGTGCAGGGCGTGTGTGACGTTGAAGATGACGTAGTAGCCGACGACACAGGCGAGCGCGAAAACCGTGAAGTGGCCGAGGAACTCGTTGGGCGACTTCCACGCAACGCCGAGGAACACCAGCGCAGCGAGCACCATGTAGGCGTATCTCCGTCGCGGGTCCTTCGGCTTGGGCTCAGGCTTCACCGCGACGGGAGCGGCCACGACGGCGGGCTGAGCCGACACCTGGACGGGGGGTGGGGGCCAGGTCTTCTCGCCTTCGCGCACCACGGTCATGCCGCGCTGGACGACATCGTCGAAGTCGAGAACGACCTGGCCGTCCTTGCCCGGCGTGAGCAGCTTCATGAGGTTGACGATGTTCGTGCCGAAGAGCTGGGAGGACTGGGTGGGCAGGCGCCCCGGAAGGTCGGTGTAGCCGATGATCCGCACACCGTTGTCACTCACGAAGAGCTCGTCGGGGCGTGACAGCTCGCAGTTGCCGCCGTTGGCCGCTGCCATGTCGACGATCACACTGCCCGGCTTCATCGTCGCCACCATCGCGGCGCTGATCAGCTTCGGGGCCGGCTTGCCCGGGATCAGTGCGGTGGTGATGATGATGTCCACCTCGGTGGCCTGAGCCGCGTAGAGCTCCTCGGCCAGGGCGTTGAAGTCCGCCGAGGTCTCCTTGGCGTAGCCATCGGCGCTCGGCGCCGCCTGCTCAATGTCGATCTTCAGGAACTCACCACCCATCGACTCAACCTGCTCGCCGACCTCTGGCCTGGCGTCGAAGGCGCGCACGATGGCGCCGAGACTGTGCGCGGTGCCGATCGCCGCCAGTCCGGCCACCCCGGCTCCGACGACGAGGACCTTGGCCGGCGGGACCTTGCCCGCGGCCGTGATCTGGCCGGTGAAGAGGCTTCCGAACTCGTGGGCGGCCTCGATCACTGCGCGGTAGCCGGCGATGTTGGCCATCGAGCTGAGAACATCGAGGGACTGTGCCCGGGAGATGCGCGGGACCGCGTCCATGGCGAGCGCCGTGACGCCTTGGGCGCTGAGCTTGTCCAGCAGCTCGGGGGCCAGCGCCGGGGTGAGCAGGCTGGCGAGGAGGGCTCGCGGTCTCAGCGCAGCGATCTCGGTGTCTGAGGGTGCGTTGATCTTGACGACGACGTCGCTGCCCCAGACCTCATCCGTGGAGTCGATCGAGGCGCCGGCCTCTTCGTAAGCATGGTCAGGAAAGCTGGACAGTCCGCCAGCACCTGACTCCACGCTCACCTGGTAGCCGAGGGCAATCAGCTGCGCGACGGTCTTGGGCGTGGCAGCAGCCCGGGTCTCACCTGGCCGCGTCTCTTTGGGCACACCAATGCGCACAGCAACTCCCTGTTTGTGATTCCACATACCTGTGAGGGGCAAATCTACACATTCACCGGGACCCCAACATCGGCGAGTCCGCGTCGCGGCGCGCGGAGCCATCGTGGTATAGGGAGCACCGAATCCGGCACTGGATGCAAGCGTGGCGCAGGTGAGGAGCATCACGATCCGGATCACCAGCCTTATTGCGAATGACTTGCGACAACGACGTCGTGATGCCTACGGTTGGGACATGCCAGCACTCGCCCGAGCCGCACTTTCACGCGACGAGCGACGCAGTCTGTGGGGCATGGGGGGCTTCATCCTGCTGCTGCACATCGTCGGCTGGGGTGTGCTGACCGGCCTCGTAGCGCCACACGGCTACGCGGTCGGCGGGCAGCTGGTGGGGGTCGGACTGGGCGTCACGGCATACACGCTCGGCATGCGGCACGCCTTCGACGCCGATCACATCGCGGCCATCGACAACACGACCCGCAAGCTGATGGGCCAGGACAAACGACCACTGAGCGTCGGGTTCTGGTTCAGTCTCGGCCACAGCACGATCGTCTTCGTCATGGTGGCTCTGGTCGCGTTCGGGGTCCGCGCCCTGGCTGCCCAGCTCGGCAACGACAGCTCCGCACTTCAACGAGCCACCGGATTGTGGGGCACGGCCGTCTCGGGCGTCTTCCTGATCCTCATCGGCCTGATCAACCTGGCGGCTCTGGTTGGCATCCTCAAGGTGTTCCGAGGGATGCGCCGCGGCCATTTCGACGAGACCGCGTTCGAGGAACAGCTCGACAAGCGCGGCTTCCTCAACCGCGTTCTGGGGCGCGTCACCAAAGCCGTGTCCAAGCCGTGGCACATGTACCCCGTCGGTCTGCTCTTCGGCCTCGGCTTCGACACCGTCACCGAGGTCGGACTGCTGGTGGTCGCCGGCGGTGCAGCTGCCGCGGACCTGCCGTGGTGGGCAATCCTGACGCTGCCGATCCTGTTTGCTGCCGGTATGTCCCTGCTGGACACGATCGACGGCTCGTTCATGAACTTCGCCTACGGCTGGGCATTCTCCAAGCCGATCCGCAAGATCTACTACAACATCACCATCACGGCGCTGTCTGTCGCCGTCGCCCTGCTGATCGGCGGAATCGAGCTCATCTCGATCCTCACCCAGAAGCTCGAGATCACCACCGGGATCCTCTCCTCGATCGGCTCGGTCGACCTCAACGGCGTGGGCTACTGGATCGTCGGCCTGTTCGTCGCCACCTGGGTGGTTGCGCTGGCCGTGTGGCGTCTTGGCCGCATCGAGCAGCGGTGGGAGTCAAGCTTCTGCGAGCTGACCCAGGCACCCGTCATACAGCATCCGAACACCGCCGGGGAACCGTTTCAGACCCTCGAAGGGGTCGAGACGGTGCCGTGGCGCTATTCGGTCGGGGGTGGGTGAGGTCAGGCCTCGCCGCCCACCCCTTCGTGCGCGGCGGGGTTGCCGAGACGCCCTTCGTTGTAGTCCTCGAAAGCCTGCATGAGCTCGGCTCGGGTGTTCATGACGAAGGGTCCGGCCCACGCGATGGGCTCGCGGATGGGGGCGCCGCCAAGGACCAGCACCTCGACGCCGGAGGCGTAACGCGCCTGCTGCGACGCAGCGGCCGAGATCCGGAGCGCGTCGCCATGACCCAGCACCGCCAGCTGGCCCGTGCCGATCGGCGACTGGTTCGGGCCGACGAAGCCGTCACCGCTCATGACATAGACCAGCGCGTTGAAGTCAGGACGCCAGGGCAGGTCGAGCTCGGCACCGGGTGCGATCGTGGCGTGAACCATCGACATCGGAGTGTGCGTCGAACCGGGACCCGCCTGGCCCGCAACGTCGCCGGCGATCACCCGCACCAGCGAGCCGCCGTCACGCGAGCTGAGCAAAGTCACCTGCCCGGAGCGAATGTCCTGGTAGCGGGGGGCGATCAGCTTGTCGATCTTGGGCAGGTTGACCCACAGCTGGAAGCCGTGGAAGAGGCCGCCCGAGACAACCAGGTGCTCCGGCGGCTCCTCGATGTGCAGGATTCCCGAACCGGCAGTCATCCACTGGGTGTCACCGTTGGTGATCGTCCCGCCACCGCCGAACGAGTCCTGGTGGTCGAAGATCCCGTCGATGAGGTACGTGACGGTCTCGAAACCGCGGTGCGGGTGCCAGGACGTCCCCTTGGGCTCGCCCGGCGCATACTCGACCTCGCCCATCTCGTCGAGGTGGATGAAGGGGTCCAGCAGCTTCAGGTCAACGCCCGCGAAAGCTCTCTTGACGGGGAATCCCAGGCCCTCGAAGGCCGATGGCGCGCTGGTGATCGATACCACCGGACGTTGTATGCCGGTCGGCAGCACCTCAGGTACGCGCGGGAGGACGGTCAGGTCGGGGACGGTAACGGCAGGCACGTCATACTCCTAAGTAGTTCGACTTTCAACTATCTCAAGAACGTCAGGCAGCGTCAACGCATTCCGGGGCAGGTAGTACGGCATCAGAACTGGTCGATCACCGCGATCGAGTCGCCCTCACTGACGACGTCCCCCTCGACCACCGTCATCTCCCGGACGACCCCTGCCACCTCGGCCGGCACGGGGATCTCCATCTTCATGGACTCCAGGATCACGAGCGTGTCCCCCGGCCCAACGGTGTCTCCGGCCCTGGCCACGACCTTCCAGATGCTCCCCACCATCTCGGCCAGGACCTCGTGACTCATGTCTGCTCCTTGGCGTCGGGCTAGAGGACGTAGCGGAAGCCGGTCGGCTCACCGGAGCCGAGGTCGACGATGGCCGCCACCGGGCCACCACCGTCAGGGCCCTGATGGGCGGCCGACACCGAGACGAAGACCGCCGGGTCGCCAGTGACGGAGGAAGCCACGCCACCGACTGCCGACTTGATCTGGCGGTGCCAGTGCACGTCGGAGTCGTCGAGCATCGCGTTGCGGCGTCCGTGCACCTTGCCGTCCTTGCTGACCTCGCACTTGATGAACACGTTGACCAGCCGGCCGTTCAGATCGCTGCTCCGGGGGCGATCGGGAAGCTCGAGCCCGGCATCCTTGATGGCAGACCAGATGCCGTCGGCGTCGAGGGCGTCGGCCATGACATCGTGACCGATCCGGTAGCGACCACCCACGCCGCGCGCATTACCCACCACGACAACCTGGGCCTGGTCGAGCTCGACGCCGGAGGAGCACGAGGCCACGGCGGAGTAGAGATCGCGGTTGGCCATGATGTCCGCATCGGTGGGCATCTCGATCTCGCCGAGCGCGAAGGCAATCCCCAGACCCGTGGTCCCGTTGGACAGATCCATGGACTCGTGCGTGTGCTCGGTCCACACCTTCTTGCCCCGCGACTTGGCGTCCAGGATGGTGTGGATCGTCAGCAACGGGGTCTTGGTCTGGACGTAGTGCACATCGGCCGGATCGGTGATGCCGGCCCGCTCCATCGCCACCTTGACTGCGTCGGCGACCTTGGTGACCATGGCGACGTAGCCGATCTCCTCGGGCAGGATCGGCTCGCTCATTGCGAAGCCGACGGTCAGCCGGGGCTCGTCACTCTGCTCGGCCTTGGCTGGGTCGACGGTGGCGAAGATCGTGGCGTGCGGGCTGATCACGCCGTCGGTGCCACCTGACCAGACGATCGGGATCGCCCTCACCTGGTCGGCGGGGGCGCCCTTGGCGATGAGCGCCTCGCGAAACGCCCGGTCGGCGAGAATCCGGGTGTAGTCGTTGACGCCTCCGTTGCCCTCGGTCTTGCCGATGATCGCGATCACCCGGCTCGCCTCCAGGATGCCGTCGTCGATGAGCTTGGTCAGCTCGGAGGCATCAGAGACGCTGTGGATCGGAACCTTGCGGACTTCAATGGGTTCTGGCACGAGGGTCACCTTTCGTTGCTGTGCTCGGAGTGGTCTTGGACTGAGCGGTCCTGGGCTGAGCGGTCCTGGACTGAGTGGCGCGCTGGATCGGCACGGCCCACGATGACCGTCCCGACGTTGCTCGTGATCGACGACTCGATGTTCTCCAGCGAGGTGATGACCGCCCGCTGGCCCCCCTGCTCCACGAACTGCATGGCCGCCGCCACCTTGGGACCCATCGAGCCGCTGGCGAAGTGCCCGGCCGAGGCGATCTCGCGCATCTCCTCCAGCGTCACGCTATGGATGGCTGCGGCCGCCACCGTTCCGTAGCCGGTGACCGCGTTGTCCACATCGGTCGCGATCACGAGGACGTCGGCATTGACCGAGCGGGCGAGCAGGGCTGCGGTGAGGTCCTTGTCGATGACCGCCTCAACCCCCCGAACGCTGCCGTCAGGGACGCTCACAACCGGTATGCCGCCGCCACCGGCCGCGACCACGACGTATCCGGCGGCGATGAGGGTGAGGACCACCCCCGTCTCCAGAACCTCCAACGGTGCCGGTGAGGCGACCATGCGACGCCAGCCCTTCTCGCCACGGTCGTGCCACACCTGTCCGTGCTCGATCAGCTTCTTGGCCTTGTCGTACGGCAGGAAGCGGCCGATCGGCTTGGTCGGGTCGGCAAAGCCCGGGTCGCTCTCGTCAACCCGGGTGCGGGTGACGATGGCCGCAACCCTGGTGGCACAACCGCGTCGGGTGAGGCTGCGCTCCAGGGCATTGATCATGGTGAAGCCGATCGTGGCCTGCGTCTGTGCGCCACACCAGTCCAGGGGCACCGGAGGGACGACCGCGGCCGCCAGCTCGTTCTTGACCAGGAGGTTTCCGACCTGAGGGCCGTTGCCGTGGGTGATGACGACCTCGTGACCGGCAACGATGAGCGCGGCCACGGACTCCATCGCAGACGCAACGGCAGCTTGTTGTGCTCCGGGGGTCGCGCTGCCGTCCGCAGCGCTCATCGCGTTACCGCCCAGCGCCAGGAGAACCCGCACGCCATACCTCCTCTCTCTTGCTCAGTTCAAGCCGGTTTGCTCAGTTCAAGCCGGTTTCAGGGGCCGATTCTTCGACCCGGAGCGGCCTGAACTGAGTAAAGCGGCCTCAGGTGAGTAAGGCCATTCACAGCCAGTCGACTTCGGCCGAGGTGGCGCCGCCGGACAGCTGGGCGTAGCCCGGGCCGCGGTCGAAGAACGGCTCGCGTGGGGACCGCTGCGAGCGCATCGACTCGCGCAGCTTGTCGGAGGCTGCCACGTCGATCACGACGGACTCCTCGCTGCCGCTGGCCACGACACCATAACCGGTTCTGGCTCCCTCGAAGGAGACCTTGCCCCAGCTCAGGTCGCGCTCGACCTCGTCATACGGCCGATCGAGGGGGTCTCCCCAGCCTCCGCCGCCGGTCGTGAGGATCCGGATGACCTCGCCGGCGAGGACCGGCTCCTTGTCGGCAAGGGCGTCGACCTCACGCTCGTTCGGCCCGCCGACGTCGATGGTCACCTGGAAGGATCGTCCCGCCTTGCCGCCTTTGACTCCCCAGCAGGCCAGGATCGAGCGGTCGGCGATGGACATGAAGCTGGCGTCTTTGAGCATCCGCAGGTGCTTCTCGTAGCCAAGACCGCCGCGGTAACGACCTGGTCCGCCGGAGTCGACGAACAGGCCGAGTCGTTCGACCAGGAAGGGGAACCGGCTCTCGGTGAACTCGGTCGGCAGGTTCCGGGAGTCCGGGACGACGTGGATCGTGTCCTCACCGTCGGCGTAG
>DASVHT010000258.1:0-1808 GCA_036382455.1 Dermatophilaceae bacterium | reverse complement strand
TTGGGCAACGCGGTCGCGATGCACGAGGTCGGGGCGCTCTGGTCGACCCGCCGGACCTCAACACCGGCACAGCCGGGAGCACCCAAGATCGCGACATAGGTCTGTGCCGGGGTGGCCGCCAGCACGGCCAGGGCCACGGCGCCGACGGCCCTGCCCGAGTCGGTCCACGACGACCCTGTGTCAGAGGTGGAGCGGATCAGACCGTTGGCGCACAGCACCCGGGCCGAGCCGACCGAGAGGACCGCCAGGTCAAGGACATCGTGCTGGCCGCACGGCTCCGAGGTTGACGGTCCAGGGGCCCTGACTGCCTTGGGGTTCTTCAGGTCACGGAACCATGCGCTTCCCACAGCGCTGTTGGCTGCCCAGGTGCGGCCCCCATCGCTGGTGCTGCTGAGCTGCGCCGCGCAGCTCGAGTCGGCGCCGATGACGAACGCAGTCTGTCCGTCAGTGGGTCGGACCCTGACGATCGTGCGCAGGGGCGCTTTGGCGTCGGTCCAGGTGGTGCCGCCATCGGTGGTGGTGGCCACCTTCGCGCCACCGGTGGCGCACGAACCCACAGTGATGCGCCAGGCCCGCTTGGTGTCGATCGCCACGAGCAGGGTCTGGAGCGGGGCCACCGTGGCCGCCGGAGCCGTGGTGGCGGTCCCGGTCGCGGCGCTCGACTGCGCCACCGAAGACACCGGCGACGGGCTCACCGAGGCGCCGGCGGACCCGGCCGAGGTCGAGGTGGAGGTCACGGGGGTGTCGTTGGTCCGCAGCGCCATCCCGACCAGGACGACATCAAGGGCCACCAGCACAAGCAGACCCGCTGTGGCAGCGCGAGAGGTAATTGTCAAGAGTGCCCCCTCAACCGACCAATGCGCGGACGACGGCAGGCATTGACGCGACTATCTGTTGTGCCATGGTGGCAAACACCCCGTCCTCACGCCCGAATGGGTCGACAATATCGGCCTGAGCAGGCTCAAGTGGGGGGTTGAGGCCGCGGCTCGCCGCAGCGTCCTCGGTCACCTGAGGGACCCAAACCCCCGGATCGACGTGGGTGACACGCGCGGTGAGCCCGTCGACCCCCGCGACGAGATCGGCAAAGTCACAGAAGGTGAACACCCGGCGCATGGCCTTGGGATACATCGCCGACACCTGGCCGCGGTGCGCGCGCGTGGCCGTGAGAACCAGATGGGACCACGAGATGAGCTCAGGGGTGAGGTCTCGCGCCGTGAACCCGGCGGGGTCACCGCCATACGCGATGAGCTGGCGTGCCGCCCGATCGTCCATCTCCCATCCGCTCAGAGCACTCGTGCCCGCACTGCGCACAACGAATGCCTGGTCGGGCGCTGACCGGTGCTCGTCGAGCCGGTGCTGCAGGAGCCGCTCGATGAACGGGGACCGGCAGATGTTGCCGGTGCACACGACCAGGATCCGCGCCTCCTCGCCCACGACCGAGGTCCTCAGCCCACGCGCTTGAGCTTGGCCGACAGATGGCTCTGCAAGCTCTGGCCAACGGCAGCCATGTCCATAGCAAAGAGCAGCTGGGAGTCGGCCAGCCCGTACATCCGCGAGCCCGCGTTGTACTCCTTGGCCGCGGGGCTGCGCAGGACCCCATCGGTGCGCAGCTGGACGGACGGCTTGGCGGGGTCCCGGCGGCCGGCATACATCTCGATGACCCCGAACGGGTGGGTCAGCAGCAGCTCGATCTCGCCGTTCTCGACGACCCGCCAGAAGCCGAGCTCCGTGGCCAGGGGACGCACCCGGTCCCCGGCGCCATCCAGCAGCCAGGTGCGGCTGTGCCACTCCAGGAAGGGACGGCCATC
>DASVHT010000257.1:0-1606 GCA_036382455.1 Dermatophilaceae bacterium | reverse complement strand
TGAAACCCCGATGGCTGGGGCTGTTCGCGGTGGTCCTTGTCGTCATGGTCAGCTTCACGATGCTCGGGCTCTGGCAGCTCAGCGTCGCTCGCGACCGGGGCCGGGCCGAGCAGGTCGATTCGGTGCCGACGCTGCCGGTGGCGGACGTTGCCGCGGTCCTCTTCACCCACGCTCCCTTTGCTCCCTACGCCGACGGCCGCCGGATCACCGCAACGGGCCGGTATGACGGGTCCGGGCAGGTGCTTGTGACGCCGCGTCTGCTGCGGGGCAAGCGCGGATTCTGGGTCGTGACGCCCTTGGTCGTGCGTTCCACGGGCGCCCGGCTCGCCGTCGTTCGCGGATTCGTCACCGTTGCGGCGCAGGCTGTCGCGCCCGACACTGCCACTGAGGTGACTGTGTCAGGGGTCCTGTCACCAGGGGAGTCGCAAGGTGCTTCTGGCGGTGGCACAGCCCTGCCGGACGGGCAGATGGCGAGCCTGGACCTGTCGATGCTGGTCAACCGCTGGCCCGGCACCCTGTACAACGCCTTCATCTTTGCCACCGGTGAAGTGCCGGATGTGACGTCGGCCGCGTCCCCGGCGGTGCAACGGGTGCCTCCACCAGCCATGGCGACTGGAGGGCTGTCGTGGCGCAACACGGCATACGCCTTCCAATGGTGGGCGTTTGCACTCTTTGCGGCGTACATGTGGTGGAGGATGGTCCGCGACGACTACGAATCAGGAAAGGCAACGAATGTCCGAGCAGGTTCGTCCGACTCTCGATGAGGCCGCCGCCCGCAAGGCCCTGGGCTACTTCAAGGTCATGGCAATACTCGTCGGTATCGGGCTGCTGGTGCTGTGTCTGGGGATGGTGCTCAAGTTCGGCTTCGACAAGCCATGGTTGTCAGAGTTCTGGGACCAGAAGCACGGCCTGCTTTACATGATCTATGTGTTCTCGACGGCAAACCTGGGTTTCAAGATGCGCTGGACCCTTGGGCGGATGGTGGCTGTCATGCTGGCTGGGGTGGTGCCGTTCCTGTCGTTCTGGGCCGAGTGGAAGGTTGCCCGTGAGGTCGAGGCGCAGCTGGCCGGGAGCCCTGCCCGGTGACTGAAGCGCTCGAGCTGCTGTCAGCCCGGCCCGTCCTCGTGGTCGACTTCGGGGCTCAGTATGCGCAGCTGATCGCCCGGCGGGTGCGTGAGGCGAACATCTACAGCGAGGTCGTGCCACACACCATGTCCGTGGCCGACATGCTCGCCAAACACCCTGCCGCCGTTGTGCTCTCGGGTGGGCCGTCGTCGGTCTACGCCGAGGGCGCGCCAGCTCTGGATGCCGCGCTGCTCACGGCAGGGGTGCCGGTATTCGGCATGTGCTACGGCTTCCAGGCGATGGTCCAGGCCCTCGGGGGCACGGTCGCGCACACCGGTCTCGGCGAGTACGGCTCGACCCTGGCGACGGTCTCCGACCTCTCCTCGACCCTGTTCCATGGTCAGGTGGCCGAGCAGTCGGTGTGGATGTCGCACGGCGACTCGGTCACCGAGGCGCCGGCGGGGATGAAGGTCACCGCCTCGAGCTCGGGTGCGCCGGTCGCTGCCTTCGAGGACGATGAGCGCAGGCTGTACGGCGTGCA
>DASVHT010000256.1:0-8288 GCA_036382455.1 Dermatophilaceae bacterium | reverse complement strand
GGACGCTCCCCAGACCCTGACCACCCGCAGCAACCTCGACTGGCTTGAGCAGCGCAAATCTGACCGGTAAGGGTTGCTACCGACGACCGCCTGAATCTGTCCATCGAAAAGGTCGCACGCGGAATGATGACCGGACGCATCGGAGCCAAGCCTCGGCGTCCGTTGGAGGACCATCCCTCACCGAACAAAGGACACACGCCCATCGCGGCTATGAGCGGACAAACGCAAACAGCGCCTTCTACCCCTTTCGCGGCGATAAGACGCGCCTTCGCGGCCGTTGCTTGAAGGAGCGGCTCGCGCCTGTGAGCGCTTTGCTCGGGATGCGTCGACCGTTTTCGTGAGCGACTGGCGAGGTGTGGCGTACGGGTCGGCGTTGCAGGGCAGCCCCAGCCTCACCGCGCTGGTGACGCAAACCACAAACCCGGGCCGAGCCTGCCCACCGGGACGAGAATGGACATGAGGCGCCGTCGCGGCTGCCCTGGCGAGGATCCGGCGCCGAAGAGGACAACGACCGGGGCCGCCGGGTGAAAGGTAACGCCATGGAAAAGGTCATGTGGCTCGTCCTCGGTGCGACCGTCATGGTCGCGTCCCTGCGCGCCGACCGGAGCCAACGGGCCCGGCTGGTTGCCCGCATAGCCCTCGGAGTGCTGTTCCTGGTCTTCGGGGCGATGGTGAACGCGATCTACCTCGTCACCGACTGGGACTCCTTCGGCGCGTTCGGTGAGATGTCCCAGTTCGCCTTCGTCCGTGACACCTGGGCCTCCCTCGTCGCCACGAACACCGGCCTCTTCATCGGCCTGCTGATCGCCGGCGAGGCCACCGCGGGCATCCTCGTCCTGTCCGGCGGACGACGGATGCAAGCGGGCCTCGTGATGCTCATGGCCTTCCACCTCGGCCTGCTGTTCTTCGGCTGGTGGCTGTGGCTCTACGCCGTGCCGATCCTGGGGGCACTGAGCCTGCTGCTCCGCGCGGAACTACGGCACGAGCCACAGCAGGCAACGCGACTTGCCGGCCCAGGGTCTTAGGTCACTTGTGGCCAGCAGGGGATGAGACCAAGATGACGCCATGAACACCCCAAGCCTCGATCTCGCTGTCGAAGTCTACGGCCTGCGCAAGCATTACGGCGACAAGCAGGCCGTGGACGGGCTGGACCTGTCCGTCCACCGCGGCGAGATCTTCGCCGTCCTTGGCCCCAACGGGGCCGGCAAGACCACGACCATCGAGATCCTCGAGGGGTTCCGGAGTCGGGACGGGGGCTCCGTGCGCGTGCTGGGCGTGGACCCCGCAGACGCCGACCGGGTCTGGCGCTCGCAGATCGGGATCGTGCTCCAGACGGCCAACGACCAGGCCGACCAAACGGTCGGGGAGCTGGTTCACCACTTCGCCCGCTACTACCCCCACCCCCGCGACCCAGACGAGGTGATCGACGCTGTTGGCCTGACCGAGAAGGTCCGGAACCGCACCCGCCAGCTCTCCGGGGGCCAGCGTCGCCGGCTCGACGTGGCGCTGGGCATCATTGGTCGTCCGGAGCTACTCTTCCTCGACGAGCCGACTACCGGTTTCGACCCACAGGCCCGTCGCTCGTTCTGGGATCTGCTGGCCGGACTGCGCGACGGCGGCACCACGGTTCTGCTGACGACTCATTACCTGGACGAGGCCGAGCACCTGGCCGACCGGGTCGCCGTCGTGCGTGACGGCCGGGTCCTGGCGCTGGACACCCCGGCCGACCTGGGCGGGCGGACGGCCCGGCACGCGATCGTGCGCTGGACCGAACAGGGGAACGACGGCGGACCAGTGCGACATTGCGAAGGGCGAACCGAAACCCCCAAGGCCTTCGTGCGCGAGCTCAGTGTGCGGGCCGGGCTCGGGGTCGACGGAGAGGTTCCCGGCCTGCAGGTCCTGCGGCCGAGCCTCGAGGACGTCTACCTCGCCATGATCGGCGAGCCACCTGCCGCAGGGCAGGCCGCCTCGGAGCTGACGGAGAACCTCCAATGAGCGCCACGACAGCACCCGTCGGGCCTGCGCCCTCCCTGCCGTCGGCGGTGAGCCTGGGGCTCGCGCGAGTCGGCCTCGAGCTGCGCGTGTACTTCCGTGAGCGCAGGGCGGTGGTCTTCACCTTCGCCTACCCGGTGATCATGCTCGCGATCTTCGCGACCGTCTTCGGTAAGAGCGGTGTCAAGGTGGGTCCCGCGCCCGGGTTCTCCTACTCGCAGTGGTTCCTTCCCGGGATAGTTGCCACCGGATTGATCCTCTTGAGCTTCCAGAACATCGCCAACACGATCGCGATGGAGCGGGACGAGGGCGGGCTCAAGCGCCTGCGGGGCACCCCCATGCCGGCCTCGTCCTACTTCCTCGGCAAGATCGGGCTGGTACTTGTAACCTGCCTGGCACAGACCGCTCTCCTGCTCGCCGTCGCCGCGACGCTGTTCGACGTGCCGATGCCGACCAGCGCGTCGGCCTGGGTCACGTTCGCCTGGGTCTTCGTGCTCTCGACCGCGACCGGGTGCGTGTGCGGCATCGGGTTCTCGTCCGTGCCACGCTCGGGGCGCGCCGCTAGCGCGGTTGTGAATCCCGTGGTCCTTATCCTGCAGTTCATCTCCGGAGTCTTCTTCGCGTTCGACCAACTGCCGACCTGGATGCAGCAGGTCGCCTCGGTCTTCCCGCTCAAGTGGATGGCCCAAGGCATGCGCTCAGTCTTCCTCCCGGCCGGTGCCGAGACCATGGAGGTCGGCGGTTCCTGGCAGCACGGCGCGACCGCGGCCGTGTTGGTCGCATGGCTCGTCCTCGGGCTCGTGATCGGCCTGCGGACGTTCCGGTGGACGAGGCGTGACGATAGCTGAGGTCTTACGTTTCCTGGCAGACTCACCGTCGTTCGCGAAGTGCAACTAGGTATATCCGGCGCGGGAAGACAAAGGCAGGGGGTCAAGAACGAAGTTCGCGACGCCGCGGATTGGCCGAGTTGCGGATGGGCCGCATATCCGAGGCGTGGATCGCGCCGCGCTGGAGAGCCCCCTCGTGCCCCGCGTCCTCGACCGCCCCGGTGGGGTCCTGCGCGGCAAGTCCGAGCCGGGCCAGTTCTTCACCGAGGGAGGACGGCGCCGGCCCTACGAGTTCGTTCGCTGGCACCGTAGCGGGAGCTATCTGTGGGACGGTCACACCCTGTCGTGGGAGTACCTGCGGGCCAAGCCACCCGACGAGTCTTCGCCCGTTCCTGCATCGACTGGACCTCCCGCCGCCCGCACCTTGCCGGAGCACTCCCGGCTGCCATCCACCAGCTGACTCCTCGCCCTCGGATGGCTGTCGCGCACCGGAGACAGGACCCTGCATGTGGCACCCGACTACGACCGGCGCATCGATGACTGGCTACCCTTAGCCCGTCGTCCGACGTCCCATTGAGCGATCCGTCATGCGACACCCGAACTTGGCTCAGGCACCTCCGATCATCCTTGGTGGTTCGGTCATTCGGTGGCTATGGCCTCGATGACGTTGAGTCGAGCGGCACGGCGGGCCGGCCACGAGGCGGCGCCAAGACCGAGCAGCGCTGCGAGGACGAGGAAGACCACCAGGCTGGTGAAGGGGACCGCGATGTCGGTGATTCCCTGCTGTTTGAGCGAGCTGGCCAGGGCCGCACCGAGGCCGGTGCCGACTACGATGCCGATGAGGGCGCCGAACACTGACAGGATCACCGCTTCGGAGCCGATCATCGCCCTGACCTGTCGGCGGCGCATGCCAACGGCGCGCAGCAGCCCGATCTCGCGTGTTCGCTCGTAGACCGAGAGGATCAGCGTGTTCGCTATCCCGATCAGGGCGATCAGGATAGCCAGGGCGAGCAGGGCGTAGACGAGGCCGAGCAGCTGATTGACCTGGGCCTGCGCGGCCTTCACGTACTCGGCTCGGGTTTGAACCGTCAGGTTGGGGTAGCTCTTCAGCCCTGCCTTGATGGACGCGGTGGTCGGCGCGGTGGCGCCGGTGGACGTGGTGAGCAGTGTGGCGCCGGGAAGGGTGTTGGGGGCGAAGTGGGTGTGGAAGAACCCGCTGCCGGCTACGTAGCTGCCGAGCACAGTGTTGGGCTTGAAGATCCCGCCGATCCTCATCGTGGTCGGGCCGGTCTCGGCGAAGGTGACAGGGACGACGGAGCCGACCACGAGGTGCTGGCTGTTGGCTGTGGTCGTGTCGATGAGGAGCCCGCCGTCGGCCAGCGACTTCGCTGCGACACCCGCGCTCATCTGGAGGATGACGGCGGAGGAGAGATCGGACGATGCGACCGACGTCAGGACCGCCACCGATTGCCTGATTTTGAACTGCCCGCTGTAGATGTTCGACACCCGGCTGACCCCTGGCACCTTGGCTACCGCGTCGGTGGCCCCGACGCTCAACCCAGCACCAGGGACACTGGTGGCTGCTGCGGTGATGATGTAGTCGGCGCTGACCGCCTCGTTGACGGTGCTCGCGGTCGACTTCGACAGCGACGCCGCGAACACGGCCATCGTCGAGACGAGCGCCAGGCCGACCATGAGCGCCGCCGAAGTCTGCGCCGTGCGACGAGGGCTGCGCATGGAGTTCTCTCGGCCGAGCCGCCCCGAGACGCCGAGGATCTGGGCCAGGGGCCGTCCCAGGACGCTCGAGACCGGTCGGGCGATCACCGGGGCGAGGATCCCGACGGCGATGAAGATCGCGACGGCGCCAAGACCGACCAGCGCGATCGCCGCCTGGCTCAGCCCGATGGCCAGGAGGATGATGCCGGCCGCGCTGATCACACCTCCGGTGATGAGGCGCCGAGCTAACGAGTGCTCGCGGCGGCCCTGATGGGTCGTGAGCGCGGCCATCGGCGGGATCTTGACCGCTCGCCACGCCGGGCTGATGGCCGAGATGACCGTCACGCCGACACCGACGCTGAGCGCGGCGAGGACGGTGCTCGACTTGAAGACCAGCGACCCCGGCGGAAGGGCGATCCCGAAGGCGTTCAGGAGCTGTGTGAGACCGTTCGCCATGAGGACGCCCAGGCCGAGGCCGACAAGCGAAGCCACGATGCCCAGCAGGAACGCTTCGAGCAGGACGGATCCGAACACCTGGCGCCGGCTGGCGCCAACGATCCGCAGCAGGGCGAGCTCACGGGTGCGCTGGCCGATGGTGATCGAGAAGGTGTTGAAGATCGTGAAGCCGCCCACGAACAGCGAGATGAGGGCGAAGACGATCAGTGCCGTCGAGAATAAGCCCAGTGACTGGTTGATGGCGCTCGACTCTTCGCCTGCCACCGTCTGCCCGCTGACCACCTCGGCCCCGGCGGGGAGCACCTTGGCGATCCCGCGGGCGACCGCGGTCTTGTCGGCGCCCGGCGTCGTGATGACGTCGATGATGTCGAACTGGCCCGGTTTGTGGAAGAGCTGCTGGGCCGTCGGGAGGTCAAAGGCAGCGATGGTGGCGCCGGCGAGGTTGTCGGCGGTTCCGAACCGGACGATCCCGCAGAGGGTGAAGGTCTGCGGCGAGCCGGACAGGACGATCCGGACGTTGTCGCCGACGCTGAAGTGGTACTTGCGCGCAGTCCCCTCGTCCACCGCGACCTGGGTCGAGGTGGACGGGGGCTTGCCCACGACGAGGGGCAGCGAGGAGAGCCGCTGATCAGCGGCGAACGACATTCCGATCATCGGGGCACCGCCGGTGGTGACCGCCTTGCCGTTCGCTGCGATGAACTGGGCAGAGCCGGTGACACCGCCCTCGGCGACTGCAACGCCTGGAACGGCCAGGATCGCGGGCAGGATCGACTCGGAGATGGGCTTGCGGACGGCGCCCGCTGCGGCGTTCGAGCTGAACGCCGCGGTCCCGCGGATCTGGTAGTCAACGTTTTGGTAGACCTGGCCAAAGAGGCTGGTGAAGGTGTTGTGCAGGGTGTCGGTGAGCACGAGGGTCCCGGTGACGAACGTCACCCCCAGGACGATGGCCAGGGAAGTGAGGGCGAGCCGCAGCTTGTGCGCGAGTAGGCCCTTGACGGTGATGCGCCACACGTCAGGCCCCCAGCTGCTTCATCTGCTCGAGCACCGAGTCCGCCGTCGGCTCGCTGAGCTCTCCGACCAGGGCGCCGTCGGCCAGGAAGACCACACGGTCTGCGAAGGCGGCGCCGCGTGCGTCGTGGGTGACCATCACAATCGACTGGTGGAACTCGGTGACCGAACGCCGCAGAAACGCCAGCATCTCGCCTGACGCGTTCGAGTCGAGGTTGCCGGTCGGCTCGTCGGCGAAGATCAGCTCCGGCCTGCTGATCAGCGCCCGGGCGCACGCAACGCGCTGCTGCTGGCCCCCGGACATCTCTGCCGGCCGATGCTTGAGGCGGTCCTTGATGCCGATCTGGTCGACGAGGAAGTCGAACCAGGCCCTGTCCACCTTCTTTCCGGCAAGGTCGCGGGGCAGGGTGATGTTCTCGGCGGCCGAGAGTGTGGGGACGAGGTTGAAGGACTGGAAGATGAAGCCGATCCGGTCCCGGCGCATCTGGGTCTGCTCCCCCTCCCCGAGCGTTCCGATCTCCGAGTCGCCGACGAAGGTTTGCCCCGATGTCGGGACGTCCAGTCCGGCCATACAGTGCATCAAGGTGGACTTGCCCGATCCCGAGGGACCCATCACCGCGGTGAAGGCGCCACGTGCGAACTCGACGCTTATCCCGTCCAGGGCCCGGACCTCGGTGTCGCCGCTCCCGTAGCTCCTGACCAGGTCGACGGCCCGGGCCGCCTGCGCAGAAGGCAAACCGTGCGTCTCGTGCGCACCATCAGAGTTCAGGTCGCTGAGTGTCATGAAGTAGCCCCCTTGGCTGGAATTCTGCAGAGATTCGTACTAGTCGCGTTGACGCGCTCATCGCATGTCGGCGAGGGCAGCGCGCTCGGCAGCCCCCACCCGCAACCATGGCCCAGGTGCCATGTCTCCCCAAGGCGACAGCAATGAGAAACGACCGAATCCGCCACTGACCTTCGTGTGGCCAAACCCTGCTTGGCCGTTCCGCAGTCCGATCGGGCTGCGGAACGACTGGGCGTGCCGGTCAGGCCGGGGGGGCTGGTCGGGTCGACGGGTGTAGCGGCGGGGATGGCTCCAGTGGCCGGTTCGTCATGGTGTGTCCGGCTCTGCGCTCATAGTGATCAGCTCGAGCAAGTGGGCGGCGACGGCCTCCGGCGCGTCGCGGGGAAGCCAGTGCCCGGCTTCGGGCACCTCGACAAATGCGCCGCGCGGGATATGCGCGGCCGCGGCGCGGACGGCGGCGGGCGGCACGATGTCGTGCTCGCCGGCGAGCAGCACCGCCGGGCAGCCGACCCGGGCGAGTGCATCGCCGAACACCGTCCGCGGTCCGGCAAAGCGCGACTCGTAGCGCTGGAACGCCCTCCAGGCGTCCCCGGCGTCCGGCGTCCTGGCCAGAATCTGCACTTCGTCGACAAGTTCGTCGGTGATCGGGCGGCGAAGCACGGTGCCAAGGGTCGCGCGGACGGCGCGTCGGCTGTGACGCATCGTCCACCAGGTCAGCGCGTCGACGCCGGGGGTGTGCACCGTGAGCCAGCCGAGCCTGCCACCGGGCATGTGGGGGTCAACGCCGTAGGGGCCGCAGACGAGCAGTCCCCTCACGCGGTCCGGGTCGTCGAGTGCGGTCCTCAGCGCGATCGCGCCGCCTAGCGACAGCCCGCCGAGCACGCAGCGGCGCACCCCGGCGGCGTCAAGGAATGCGCGCAGCCAGCCTGCGTATCCGGCGACTGTCGGCGGCGTGGCGCCGAGCGGGCTGCCGCCATAGCCGGGCAGGTCCGGGGCGATCACATCGGCGAGCGGGACCAAGTGCGGGGTCAGCGGAGCCCAGCTCAGCTGTGCGGAGTCGAGACCGCCGCCGTGCAGCAGGACGACAGTGGGGCCGCTCCCTGTGCGGTCGTAGCGGACGGGGCAGTCGTGCACAGTCAGGAACGGCATGGCGGATCCTCCTCGATTGAGGCGCGCCGACCGCAAACAGCCCGACCGACAACCTCCGCAATAGCGGACCCTGACCCTATCTACGCTGCCGAGCTGCATCTGATGCGGCCGGCTTAGAGGGCCGGGACACGGACGGGCGGGTACGCACGCGGAAGTGGCGCGGTCTGGGGCGTCCTACGGGGATCCCTCACCGGACAAGGACGCACACCCATCGCGGCAGGTCAGGGCATTTCGCTGCGGCGTTGCAGAGTGAATACGGCGCCAGTCATAGGCGGCGGAAAGGGGCAGGTTCGCCCAGTGCGATGCCTCGGCGGATCGGCGCACCCCTCTTGGCGCCCGGGGGGCTGGCGGCAAGG
>DASVHT010000255.1:0-1964 GCA_036382455.1 Dermatophilaceae bacterium | reverse complement strand
GGTGGCGGTCCTGCGCCTTGATGACCTCGTCAGCGGTGCTTCCACGCAGCGAGAGATCGCAGGGTCCTCCCAGCTGCTTGCAGGTCATGGTCTTCACGGGTCTCGCTCCTGTCTGCGGCTCGACGCTGCTCGCGCCCGGTCGGCGCCACGGGGTCCGCGCGCCGGGGCCGAGGCAGCGTCATGAGGATCAGTTGGGCCAGCGTACGGACGCCGTCCGGACGCTGACTTCTCGGATCCTGCTCGACAGCTGGACGGCGCGGTGATTCACGGCCCGCCGCCGGCGGTAGTTGTCCGTCAAGACAACGGAACTTTTCATGCACCAGCTGAGGCCATGACCGACTACCCGCGAGACGGAGCGGCGCTTATGACGGGCAACGGTTGAGAAACTACATGCCACGACCACTCGGCACCCCGGTCCGTCTATTGCGCTGCATTGTCATGTATCGCGGCGCTCCTGGCGCGTCGCAGAGGCAACCGCGTCACGGCATGACAGGGTATTCAACTATCCTCCCGGGGACCGGCTGGCCTACGAAGTCACGGGAGGGCCGAGGATGGCGGCAGCTTATGAGTACAAGGTGGTTGAGCTCCGAGAGGGCATGATCGGGGGGAAGATGTCAGGGGGCAAGCTCGAGAAGGTGCTCAACGATCACGCCAGACAGGGCTGGCAGCTGAGAGCGATCACTGGGGTCGAGGTGAAGGGACGACTCGGCCCCGGCGGCGTGGAGGGCGTGCTGGTGACCTTCGAGCGGCCGCTCGGCTAGTCCCGGGTCAAGATGAGGGACAAAGCATCCCGCCGAACCCAGGACGGGCGGCAGATGGGGCCATTCGCCGCCCACCGCCGCGCCGTTGGTCAGCGATACGCGAGTCGTGCCACCGCCGCCGCTCCGATCGTGGCAACGCGTCGCAGCGTACGGCCTGGCTGAAGCCGGCTGCCGCGTGCTGCCCGTCCGCGGTTCTCCGGTGGGGGCCGCACCAGGACATTGGTTCCTGCCGCATGGCGGAGTCGAGTTCGGAGAGCATCCCGGTCGGCGGTACGCCGGGAGTTCATGGAGGAGACCGGTTTCATCGTTCAGGTGCAATCGTTCCTCGACGTGTTCTCCGACGGCTGGATGTGCCAGCTGAGGGTTGCGAGGCGCACAGCGTGCGCATCGTGTATCGCGTCGAGACGGCCGGTGGCACCCAAAGGCCGAGGCTGCTGAAGGCACCGACCAGGCCGTTTGGGCGGGACGCGGTCAGGCTGCTGGCCTTTGGTGATGCCCTACCGACGCCGGCATCGGCCTGGACGGTACATGACGGAGCCACCCAGCTTTGCCGGCGTCAACCGAGTCGGCTAAGCCCTTTCTGCAGGTCGTCGCCGTTCATCGCCGGGGCGAGGAGGACCTCGGCATTGAGCTTGCTGAAGAACGGTTCGGCGAAAGCTGGGATGTCGGAAGCGTCCGGTAGGTCGAACACGATGAAGGTAGTCCGCTTGCCGTCGAAGGTCGTGAAATACATCGCCTCCGGCTTCCATTGCTCAGCCGCCTGCTGGATGATCCCGCCGATCGTGCCATCCTGGATAGCCCGGTTACCCGACTCAACCGGGATAGTAATGCGCGCGATAGTTCGCATGCCCGCCCCCTTGTTGCCGGTGCCGTCTGGCCCGAGCGTTGCCAGCGTATCGGCATTGCCCGGTGGTGTCTAGGGCCTTCCTTGCAGTGGGCGCCGGACACGCGGCGTTACGGAAGTCCTCAATTCGGCATGAGCGTGTAGCCGGGGCACCGCGGCGCGGCGCGCCTTCCCATCCAGTCCTCGCGATAGGTATACGCAGAGCCACCCTCACCAACGCCGGCAATCCCGGCCGGCAGACCGCGAGCGTCATTGTCCGCGGCGTGCCGAACGGCGCTTATGGGCTCCTCGCTAGATCGTGTGGATTTGGACCCCTGAGGTCCACCTGATCGGCCCTCATTGCCCATACGGTCATGACA
>DASVHT010000254.1:0-2274 GCA_036382455.1 Dermatophilaceae bacterium | reverse complement strand
CGGGCGGTGTTGGTCCCGTGGTCAGTGTCGGGGCGAGCGAGCAAGGTATCGGTGTTCAGGTCGCCCCGTGGTGCCATAGGCGAGGTCGAGGTCGATCACCTGCTTCTGGACCAGAATCGCCAGGTAGCGTTGCGCTGTCGGGCGGCTCACGCCGAGACGTTCGGCAACATCGGCGGCTCCCAGCGGAGTCGCAGAGGACCGCACGATGTCGAGCACGCGCGCCATCGTGGGCGGCAGGTTGCTACGCGTGGCGGAGGCAGCAGCCGGGGAGCGCAGCAGGCCGTACAACGCGTCCACCGTGCCCTGATCTGCCTCCTGGGAGCGTTCGAGTCGTTGACGCCACTGCCGGTAGGACTCGAGCTGCTCGCGCAGCGCCGCGAACGTGAACGGCTTGACCAGGTAGTAGACGGCACCCAGCTTCATGGCGGAGCGCACGGACTCGATGTCCCGGGCGGCCGTCACCAGCAGGAAGTCCGGGACCGGTCCATGCGCATCTGACTCATCGGCCTCGGCTGACTTCGCTGACTCGCTCGTGAGACGCCGAACCAGCTCCAGCCCGTTGTAGTCCGGCAGGTACATGTCCAGCAACAGCAGATCCGGTCGCTCCGCCTTGATGAGGCGGCGGGCCTCCTCTGCCGAATGTGCCTCCCCGACAATGGAGAACCCTGGCACCCGGCTGACGCTCAGCGCGTGGGCGTGCGCCACGTGATAGTCGTCGTCGACGACGAGGGTGCTGATCACGACACCACCTCCAACCGGTCCAGCGGGAGCCGTACGTCGAACCGAGCTCCTGCCGTAGAGGTCACCACGATCGAGCCCCCCGCCCGCAGGACCAGGCGATGGACCAGCGCGAGACCCACGCCGCGACGCAGGCCACCCCGTGGTGCCTTCGTCGAGAAGCCGTCAACGAAGACCTGCTCAAGCTGGTCAGGCGGTATGCCGGGACCGGTGTCGACGACCGAGAGGTTCACCTCGTGATCTGTCTCCTCGAGCTGCACGACCACCTGTCGAGGGCGGTCTTCTTCCTGGTCGGCGGCTACCGCGTCCACGGCATTGTCGACGAGATTGCCCAGAACGGTGAGAAGAGCGGTGTGGTCGCGAGTCCCGCTGGGCATCCGGCTGTCCGGATGCAGCCTTACCTCAACGCCCCGCTCAGAGGCCACGGTCATCTTGGCGAGCAGCAGGGCCGCCACCACCGGCGGACCTATCCGGGCTCGCACGTCGTCTGCCTCAAGGGTGGCTCGGGTCGTGAGCTGACCGGCATACGAGGTTGCCTCCTCAATCTCACCGAGCTCGAGCAGCACTGACAATGCGTGCAACCGGTTGGAGAACTCATGTTCCTGGGCGCGCAGAGCGTTCGTGATGCTTTCGACCGAGTCCAGCTGTCTCAACAATGCCTCCATCTCGGTGCGGTCGCGGATGGTCACCACCGAACCCGTCTTGCGGCCCGCCACGGTGACCGGCATCCGGTTGATCACCAGCAGATTCTCGTCCGTGACCGCAACGGCGTCCGCATCCGTCACCGCGCCGGAGAGGATGTCGTGCAGCCGACCTGGCGGCACGAGCTCGTCCAGCTGTTGCCCGATGGTGGCTCCGGTCAGGGCGAGCAGTCGCCGTGCCTCGTCGTTGATGACGTTCATGCGGCCCTGCCGGTCGAAGCCGATAACGCCCTCGCGGATACCGTGCAGCATCGCCTCGCGCTCCTGGACCAGAGCCACGATCTCCGCTGGTTCGAGGCCGAACGTCACCCGTTTGATCGCCCGCGCCAGGATCAGCGACGCTACCGCGCCAACCGCTAGGGCCAGCCCGGTGTACAGGATCGCGGCCGTAAGCACCGGGCCCAGCTGTGCCGCCACCTTGGTCTCCAGGATCCCGACCGAGACCTCGCCGATGGGTTTCCCGGTGCTGTCGCGGACCGGGACACGTGCGTTCGCTGACCGGCCCAGGCTGCCGTTGTCCACGCCGGTGTGGGTACGGCCGTCCAGCGCCACGACCGGCTCCTCGATCCGCCTGCCGATAAGCGCTGCGTTGGGATGGGAGTAGCGGAGCCCGTTCGCGCCGATCACCACGACGTAGGCCGCGCCCGTGTCCCGCACGACCTTGGCCGCGATCTCACGGATGGTGCCATGAGGATCTCCGGCCGCAAGGACCGACGACACGACCGACATGTCGCCAACCGTGGCGGCGATGTCGGACGCGCGCTCCGTGGCGTTCGCGTCGGCCGTTGATCGGGCGAGCGAGACATAGAGCCCGAGCCCGATCGCCATCGTGACG
>DASVHT010000253.1:0-9771 GCA_036382455.1 Dermatophilaceae bacterium | reverse complement strand
GCCACGCTGCTGCTGTTCACCAACGCCTTCAGCGCCTATGCAACGGCTGCGGCACTGATCTCGCAGGGGTCCCCCATCATCCCGTTGCAGATCGGCGGCACGCTCAGCTCAGAGGTGATCCTCGGCCAGGAGAACGTCGGCAAGGCCATGGCGCTGGGCATGGTCGCCATCGTCGCCGTGGTCATGACCATCTACGTCGTTCTCCAACGACGTACGACCAAGTGGCTCGGCTCATGAGCCTGCACGCCACCCGACGGCGCAGGCAGGCCAGCTTCCGGTGGACTGTCGTCGGGGTGATCGGACTGTTCTTCGCCCTCCCGCTCCTCGGCATGGTCGAGTTCACGACGCGCGCCCCTGGCGGTGGCCGGACCCTGGACACCTGGGCCACCCTGCTCGACTTCGGCGCCATGGATGAGAACTACCCCGAGCTGAAGGCCGGCCTTGTGGCCTCTGCCGGACTGACCGTGCTCACCGTGGTGATCATGCTCGTTATGCTGGTCCCGACGATGACCTGGGTTCGGCTGCGGATGCCCGGGATGCGCCGCCTGGTGGAGTTCGTCTGCCTGCTGCCGCTGACCATCCCCGCGATCGTGCTGGTTGTCGGCCTGGCCCCCGTCTATGCCTGGGTGGCGTACTTCCTGGGCGAGTCCTCACTGTGGCTGGCCTTCGCCTACGTCGTGCTCGTCCTGCCCTATGCCTACCGTGCCCTGGACGCAGGCTTGAGCGCGATCGACGTGAAGACGCTTGCGGAGACTGCCCGTTCGCTGGGCGCAGGGTGGCCAACAGTCATGTGGCGCGTCATCCTGCCCAATGTGCGGACCGCGGTGCTCTCTGCCTCCTTCCTATCGGTCGCCCTGGTTCTCGGCGAGTTCACCATCGCCTCGCTGTTCAGCCGCGACAACCTGCAGGTTGCCATCAACCAGCTCGGTCATCGCGACACCTCGGTCGCGGTCGCAGCCGCCCTGGCGGCACTGGTCCTTGCCTTCATCCTGCTTTTTGCGATGTCCTTCGTCGGTGCCCGTCGCCGTACGCACCGCCCCAAGGAGAGCTGATGTCCTCCCTTCGCATGCCAGCCACCGACCGCCCGGACGGCACCCGCCAGGGTGTCGCAGTCGCCCTCTACGACCTGCACCGCGCTTATGGCCCGGTGCGGGCCCTGGACGGGCTCACGCTGGACATCGCACCCGGTGAGTTCGTCGCGCTGCTCGGCCCCTCCGGCTGCGGCAAGACCACAGCTCTTCGAGTGCTGGCAGGACTGGAGGATCCGGACACAGGACGGGTCGAGGTCGACGGCCGGGACATCACGGCAACACCGACGAGCGCACGTGACATGGGGATGGTGTTCCAGGCCTACAGCCTGTTTCCCCATATGACCGCCCGTCAGAACGTCGAGTTCGGGCTCCAGCTGCGTCGTATTCCGACCGCGCGCCGCCGGGCACGCGGCGCCGAGATGCTTGACCTCGTGGGGCTCTCGGACGAGGCCGAACGCTATGCGCACCAGCTCTCGGGAGGCCAGCAGCAGCGGGTCGCCCTGGCCCGTGCCCTGGCGATCGAGCCGCAGGTCCTGCTGCTGGACGAGCCGCTCTCTGCCCTGGACGCCAAGGTGCGGGTGCAGCTGCGAGCTGAGATCCGCCGCATCCAGCTCGAGGTGGGCACCACGACCTTGTTCGTCACACACGACCAGGAAGAGGCCCTGGCTGTCGCCGATCGGGTCGGCGTGATGCGGGCCGGCAACCTCGAACAGCTGGCAGCACCCCAGGACCTCTACTCGAGGCCCGCGACGGCGTTCGTGGCCGACTTCGTCGGCCTCACGAACCGTCTGCCCGCACTCGTCGAGGGAGGCCGAGCCCAGGTGCTGGGGACCTCGGTGCCGTTGCTGCCCGGTTCGGCGCAGCGCGGGACGGCGACCGTGCTGATCCGACCCGAGTCCATTGCGGTCACGGCCGATCCGGCCGGCCGAGCCACCGTGGTCACGGCGAGCTTCCTGGGCGCGACGGGCCTCCTGCACACCGTGACCGAGTCCGGCGAGACCGTCGTGGCGCAGATCGACAATGAGGCCGTGTCCACGTTCAACCCGGGAGACAAGGTCACGCTCATCCCACGGCCCAACCCCGCACTGGCCGTCGCTGCCGACTGACGCATCCGGCATACCGCCTCGGTGGTCCTATCGGGTGTTGCCCGTATGTCCCAGTGAGAACGAGCCCGGCTGCGGCCACACCAACAGACCGTGCGGTCCCCCGTTCACCTTGATCCGCTTGACCAAGGCGCCGGTTGTGGTGTTCAGGACATAGACCTCGGCGTTGTAGCGGCCCGAGAGCCACAGCTGTGAGCCGTCGGCGGTGACCCCGCCCATGTCGGGCGACCCCCCGCCCGGAATCCTCCACGTCGTCGTGATGGCCAGGGAGGAGGCATCCAGGACCGAGATGGAGCCCTCATCGCGGTTGCTCACGAACATCCGCCTGCCCTCACGATCGGGGTAGATGCCGTGAGCACCCATACCCGTATGGATGAAGCGCTCGATGCGCGGGTTGCTGGCACTGATGACCCAGATCCCGTTGCGCAACATGTCGGCCACCAGGAACCGCGTGCCATCGGGGGTGAGGCGAACGTCCTGTGGCATCGCCGAGGCGCCGGGCACCAGGTTGCTCCTGGCCCCGCCCATCGCTCTGGCCTCGGCGACGCTGGTGGCACCGGGGGTCGCGGTGCCGTTGAGGTCGAGGACCGTGATCACCCTGGTGGCCAAGCGGTCGACGACGAGCAGCTTGCCGCTGAACTCACAGCTGGCCAGGAAGAAGGACAGGTTGGCGGAGTAGTCCGCATGGTTCACACCACGGCAGGGCACAGGGAGTGAGCGTTCCAGAGCCATGGTCCTGGGGTTGAGCACGTTGATGCGACGCAACCGCTCGGCCATCGCCAGGGCGTGGGAGCCGTCGGGGCTGAAATACAGGTTGTAGGGGTCCTGCACCTGGACCCGTCTGCCGGGCCGGCCGGTGTTGGGGTCGATCGGAACCATGTCGTTGCCGATGTCGTCGTTGACCCACAGCGTCTTCATATCCCAGCTCGGCACGACATGCTGCGGCTCGCGCCCCGTGGGATAGGTGGCTACCACCGCGAAGGTCTTGGGGTCGATCACCTGCACGGTGTCGGCCGTGCTGTTCGGGACGTAGACCAGGCTCTTGGCCTGCTTCGCAGTCTCGGACAGCTTGCCTGCGGCCGCGCCGGCATAGACGTTGACCGGGCCGACTGGCGTGGCCGACGCAGAAGGCGTGGGAGACGCTGGCCCGCTCGAGGAGGCGAAGCCTGACACGGACGGTGTGGGGGGCGCCGAGGCCGAGGTGTCTCCCGCAGTGTGGGCCGAGCAGGAGGTCAGGAGGAGGAGTGCAGCAACGGACGCGGCGGCGGGCAGCCGGGACGAAGGCCACACGTCAGCAGACACCCGAAACCAATCTGTTCTGGATAGACGACCGGACTGGGCTCGATCGTGGCAGACGAGACATCAGTCCCGGAGCAAACGCGAGAGAGTCACGGGGACCAACCCCTTGGCCGAGAGGCCGACCAGAATCCGCGGGAACGCCTGGACCGTGCCGATGTGGCCCAGATGAAGGCTCACGATCGAACCGGGCCGCACCTGCTGGAGTGTCCTGGACACGACCAGCGACGCTCCCGGGTCGCGGTAGTCCGCTGGGTCGACGTCGTAGGACACGCACCGCTTGTATCCCGAGCGGCTGGCCGCCTCGCGGATCGTAGCCGTGCTGTGCGGTGTGCCGGACGGTCGGAACCACCATCCGGTCGAGCCCGTGGCAGCGCGTACGGCCTCCGCGCCGCGCCGAATCTCATCGAAGGCGGCCTGCGCTGACAACGTCGGCATCTGTTGGTGGCTCCAGGTGTGGTTGCCGAGCTCGTGACCAGCCGACAGGATCTGAGCGCCCAGGGACGGCGTGGCGGCCAACCACTGCCCGACTGCGAAGACGGTGATGCGCGCCTCGTGGTCCGCGCAGTCGCGCAGGATCTGCTCGGTCAGCGACCGGTCGCCGGCACCGTGGAACGTCAGCGCGACCTCCTGACGTCCCCGCGGACCGTTGACGATGTCTGGTCCCGGGAGCGTTGCGATGCTGGGTTCGGCGCTGCGGGCGAGGGCCTCGGTGGTCGCGCCCCCACCGCCTTGTGTCGTCGTGGGCGAGGTGGCAACAGGGGTCGGACCGCCCGTCGTGGGCCGCTTGGTAGAGGTTGTGCGAACCCCCTGGGTCACGTCGCTGGAGCAGCCGGCCGCTGCAAGTACCGCGGCAAGGGAGACGATGGCGGTGCGCCGGTCCACCGAGCCACCACCCACCGGGCTGTCGATGCCCTGGTCATGCGTCATGGCTGCATTGTGACAAATGACCCTGTGTTTGCGCGGCTAGGCTGCCCGCGTGACCGACTCGAGGACTGACTCCCTGGATCTGCGCGACCCCTCCGTCGACCCGTTCGAGATCGCGGCGGCCGCCGCCGCCGTGATCGCCGATCGCTCCGGGTCCACGCGCCATGACATGGCCCTCGTTCTCGGCTCCGGTTGGGCACAGACCGGTGAGCTGATTGGCAGAACGGTTGCCACGATTGACAACGCGGACGTTCCGGGCTTTGCCAAGGTGGCCGTGGCCGGGCACTTGGGCGTCATGCGATCAGTCGCGATCGGGGACACGGACCGTCGTGCGCTGGTCTTTGGCACCCGCACGCACTTCTACGAGGGTCGAGGTGTCCGCTCGGTGGTCCATGCCGTGCGCACCGCGGCTGCCGCTGGGTGCAGCACGATCGTGTTGACCAACGGCTGCGGCGCTCTCAACCGGGCCTGGACCCCGGGTACCCCCGTCCTCATCCGGGACCACATCAACCTCACAGCAGCCTCTCCGATCGAGGGAGCCAACTTCGTGGATCTGACCGACCTGTACTCGGCGCGGCTGCGCGAGCTGGCCCGAGGCATCGAGCCCGATATCGATGAGGGTGTCTACGTGCAGTTTCGTGGGCCGCACTACGAAACGCCCGCCGAGGTCCGGATGGCGGGGATCATGGGCGGCGATCTGGTCGGGATGTCGACGGCGCTGGAGGCGATCGCTGCCCGCCAGAGCGGCATGGAGGTTCTCGCGATCTCCCTGGTGACGAACCTGGCGGCGGGCATTGGCGACCAACCGCTGTCCCACGACGAGGTGATCGAAGCCGGCCAGGTAGCGGCCCGACGCTGCGGTCGCCTGCTCTCGGCGATCGTCGCACGGATCGAGAGCCCTCGATGACCCCGCAGCTCGGCACCTCGGGCGCAGCCAGGTATGTCGCCCCGCCGGACCTTCTCGAGCGCGCCGGCTCCTGGCGTGACGACGATCCCGACGAGGCGACCCGCTCCGAGCTCGACGCGGTGCTGTCGGCAGCAGCGTCAGGTGACGCCGATGCCGGAGCTGATCTGGCCGACCGGTTCGTCGGCATGCTCGAGTTCGGCACTGCCGGACTACGAGGCGCCCTCGGAGCGGGCCCCAACCGCATGAACCGCTCCGTGGTGATCCGTGCGGCAGCCGGGCTCACGGCATACCTGAAAGAAGCCGCACCAAAACCGTTGGTGGTCATCGGACGTGACGCCAGACACAACTCGGACGTCTTCGCAATCGACACGGCAGCCGTCGTCGTCGCGGCCGGTGGCCGGGCGATGGTGCTGCCCCGCCCGTTGCCGACTCCGGTGCTGGCCTTCGCAGTCCGTCACCTCGGTGCGGACGCCGGCGTCATGGTGACGGCGAGCCACAACCCTGCGGTGGACAATGGCTACAAGGTCTATCTCGGCGACGGCAGCCAGATCGTCCCGCCTTCCGATGCCAAGATCGCGGCACACATCGCCGAGGTCGGGCTGGTGGCTGACGTGCCCCGGGCGAGCTCGGGCTGGACAACACTGAACGACGACGTCCTCGAGGCCTACCTCGATGCTGCGGCAGCTGTTGTCTCCGCGGGTGGTGCACGCGAGCTGCGCATCGTCCACACGGCACTGCACGGCGTGGGAAGTGACGTCATCCTCGCCGCGTTCCTGCGTGCAGGCTTCAGCGCGCCGATCGTGGTGGCGAGCCAGTGCGAACCGGACCCCGAGTTCCCAACGGTGGTCTTCCCCAACCCCGAGGAGCCGGGCGCGATCGACGCGGCCCTGACGCTGGCAGCCCGGGAACATGCCGACCTCGTCCTGGCCAACGACCCCGACGCCGATCGTTGCGCGGTGGCGGTCCCCGATCCGGGGGCAGCCACGTTGGACAACCCCTCGGGATGGCGGATGCTGCGCGGGGACGAGGTCGGTTCACTGCTGGGGGCGCACATTCTGGCGCGTGGTGTCGGTGCCGATGACGTCTTTGCCAACTCGATCGTGTCCTCGAGGCTGCTTGCGGCCATGGCTGCCGGCGCCGGCATCAGACACCAGGAGACCCTGACCGGTTTCAAGTGGATCTCGAGGGTGGCCGGCCTGCGGTATGGCTACGAGGAGGCGCTCGGGTACTGCGTCGACCCCCACCAGGTGCGCGACAAGGACGGCGTGAGCGCGGCGCTGATGCTGGCCGAGATGGCAGCAGGCCTGCGGACACAAGGCCGCTCGCTGCTCGATGTCCTGGACGACCTCACACTGACGCACGGGGTCCACGCAACCGACTCGTTCGCCGTCCGGGTCGATGACCTGGGAGTCATCGGCACGCTCATGGCCAGGCTCCGGCAGGACCCGCCGACCGTTCTCGGGGGCGTCCCGGTCTCCCGGATCGACGACCTGTCCGAGGGCTCGGAGCAGCTTCCACCCACGGATGGGCTCCGCTACGACCTCGAGGACCAGAGTCGGGTGATCGTGCGCCCGAGCGGGACCGAGCCCAAGCTCAAGGTCTATCTCGAGGTCATCGTCCCGGTCGGGTCGGCCTCGGGCCTGGCTGTTGCCAAGGTAGAGGCCAGAGGACGGTTGGACCGGGTGGGCGCCTCGATGCACGCCTTGACCGATGTGACCTGAGTCAGGACTGCTTGGGTCAGAACAGTGAGAGTGTCACAACCAGGACTGCGGACAGGAACAAGAGGACCAGGACGCGTGGCACCCAGGTGATCCGCACCTGCCTTTCCGGCGCAGCCGCGAGCGTTACCTGCGCGACAGCTTCGGCATACTCCTCCATGGCCTGCTCGATCGACCGGGCGACCGTCGATGCGCTCACTTTCACATCGGGGGCGGCTGGTGGTGCATAGGCCTTGGCGAACGCATCGAGCGCCCCGGCAGCACTGCAAACATCCCGCCGGTGACACCCTTGGGGCGCTCGATCTGGGAGGAGATGGCCCACGCCACGTAGGGCCGGTCCCCCGCGAAGACCTTGAGGTTCCAACGGAACTCCACGTCGGTCACCCGAACCCGCGGGATGACAATATCCCGAAGCACGTTCCGAATGGTGACGCCATCGTCGTCGAGGACGACCGCTGGCCGGACCAACAGGGACCAGACGAGCGCCAGGCCGACGAGCACCCAGGCAGCGAACAACGGCTGGGGGTGGTCGGCCCAGTGCCAGGCCATGGACACGAGCAGCAGGAAGCCGGTAACGCCGCAGACAGCCGCAAGAGCCAAGGATGAACGTTGGCGGATCAGGTGCTGCGTCGTCATAGCCTTGCTGCCCATCGATGTCCTTGCAGTCTGGTCAATCTCGTTGCGTTCTGGCCGGTCTCGCGTCACGGGTCGTTGCGATCCGTCACATCCCAACTACTGAGCATAGGCGGATAGACTCCGTCGGTGACCTCCCCCCAAGCCACTGCCCATGCGCGCGATGTGCTCGGAGTCACCGCCCTGACCAACGCCTCGCTGACGACGTGGCTCCATGGCCTGCCAGGTGTCGACCACGTCGGCGCAGACGGTCGTGCAGCAGGGTTGGGCACGCGCTCCATCAAGACCACCTCCAAGGCATGGGCCATCGACACGGCGATCAGCATGATCGACCTGACCACGCTCGAGGGTGCCGACACCGAGGGCAAAGTGCGGTCGCTGTGTGCCAAGGCGATGGCCCCGGACCCGGGTGACCCTGCCACGCCCCATGTTGCCGCAGTCTGCGTGTACAACGACCTGGTTCCGGTGGCCGTGGATGCGTTGGCAGGCAGCAACATTCACGTCGCGGCCGTGACGTCAGCCTTCCCGTCAGGACGCGCCAGCATGGCCGTCAAGCTCACCGACACCCGAGACGCCATCAAGGCTGGCGCGGACGAGATCGACATGGTCATCGACCGTGGGGCCTTCCTGTCGGGCAGGTATCTCCAAGTGTTCAACGAGATCGCGGCCATCAAGGAGGAGTGCGTGCGCGGCGGGGCGAACGGCGTTCCAGCGCACCTGAAGGTCATCCTGGAGACCGGCGAGCTCGTCACCTATGACAACGTGCGGCGCGCCTCCTGGCTGGCCATGCTGGCAGGTGCGCAGTTCATTAAGACCTCGACCGGCAAAATATCGCCAGCGTCGACGGCGCCTGTGGTGATGATCATGCTCGAGGCGGTCCGCGACTGGCGTGCTCTCACCGGCGACCAGATCGGGGTGAAAGCGGCGGGCGGGATCAGGACCACCAAGGACGCCATGAAGTACCTGGTGATGGTCAGCGAGATCGCCGGTGATGACTGGATCGACCCGGCCAGGTTCCGGTTCGGAGCCTCCGGCCTGCTCAATGACCTTCTCCTGCAACGGCAGAAGCTGGCCACCGGCCACTACTCCGGTGCCGACTACGTGACGATCGACTGAGCTGGGAGCAGAGACACCATGGCCAAGTTCGAGTATGCACCGGCGCCCGAGTCGCGCGCCGTCGTCACGATCCGCCCGTCATACGGGCTGTTCATCGGCGGTGAGTTCGTCGAGTCGAAGGATGGATCGACGTTCAAGACCATCAGTCCGTCCTCCGAGGAGGTCCTCGCGGAGGTCACCGAGGCCGGCGAGGCTGACATCGATTCGGCGGTGCGAGCGGCCCGGAAGGCTTTCGACGGGCCGTGGGGCCGACTGTCCGGCGCCGAGCGTGGCAAGTACCTCTTCCGTATCGCGCGGATCCTGCAGGAGCGCGCCCGGGAGTTCGCGGTGCTCGAGACCCTGGACAACGGAAAGCCGATCAAGGAGTCGCGCGACGTCGACATCCCCCTCGCCGCGGCGCACTTCTTCTACCACGCGGGCTGGGCCGACAAGCTGGAGCACGCAGGGCTCTCCGGCGGCAGCGGGCAACCACCCAAACCGATCGGGGTCGTGGGACAGGTGATTCCGTGGAACTTCCCGATGCTCATGCTGTCGTGGAAGATCGCGCCCGCCCTTGCTGCGGGAAACACCGTCGTCCTCAAGCCATCCAAGACCACACCGTTGACCGCTCTGCTGTTCGCCGAGGTCTGCCAGCAGGCCGACCTGCCGGCAGGGGTTGTCAACATCCTCACCGGAACCGGCCGGACCGGCGCCCACCTGATCCGACACCCCGGCGTCGACAAGATCGCCTTCACCGGATCCACCGACGTCGGCAAGGACATCGCGCGCGCCATCGCCGGGACACGCAAACGAGCCACGCTTGAGCTCGGCGGCAAGGCGGCCAACATCGTCTTCGACGATGCCGCCATCGACCAGGCAGTCGAGGGGATAGTCAACGGGATCTTCTTCAACCAGGGCCATGTGTGTTGCGCCGGTTCCCGCCTGCTCGTCCAGGAGAACGTCGCCGATGACGTGATCATGCGGCTCAAACGCCGTCTGCAGACCCTGCGCGTGGGCGACCCGATGGACAAGAACACCGACATCGGCGCCATCAACTCGGC
>DASVHT010000252.1:0-9151 GCA_036382455.1 Dermatophilaceae bacterium | reverse complement strand
ACCTGGTCTCGCACGAACACGTCCTGAACGCCGTTGGTGTCACCGGCTACCAGGTTGCTTGCCGACGAGTCGAAGGCGACGTAGCGGCCATCGGCGCTGATCGCCGATTTGTCGCTGTTGTTGTTGGCCTGGGTGCCGCCGGTGGCGACGCTGACCCGCGCCGTGGCACCGGTTGCAGCTGATGCCGTAGGGGCCATCCAGGCTGGCGCGACGAGAAGAGCAGGCAGAACTGCGAGTGCGATAACGGGATGACGCTTCACGCTGACCACTTCCTAAGGTTCAGGATGAAGCCGAGCCCCCGCCGGCCAGCCAGCCGGCGCAGAAACCCGGACCACTGTCCCTTCAGTGAATCGCATGACCACAGGCTCTTGACAGCCTTAGAGACCACGCAGTAATTAACTAGGTATGTCGCTTCTGGTTCGGTAGGGTTGTGGTATGACCCTGCCTGCGGTGGATACCGACGCGATGGTGGCCCGGTTGTCGATGATCAGGGCCCATCTGGATGAGCGGGCGTGGCGTCTGCTGCTGGGCGCTGAGGCTAAGGCGTTGGGCCGGGGTGGGATCACGGTGGTCGCGGCCGCCTCGGGTGGACACCCGGACACGGTCGCCCAGGGTGTACGGGAGCTCGACTACCCGGAGCCGATCCCGGGGCGGGTGCGTCGGCCGGGTGCGGGCCGCCCAGGATTGGCACGTACCGACCCTGATCTGCTGGCGGCGTTGGACGCTTTGGTGGAGCCGGAGTCACGCGGGGATCCGATGTGCTCGTTGCGGTGGACGACGAAGTCGACGGCAAACCTGGCTGCCGCGCTGGCTTTGCAGGGTCATCCGGTCTCGGCCCGGACCGTCGCGAAGCTGTTGAAGGAGTCAGGGTACTCGTTGCAGTCGAACGTCAAGACCGTTGAGGGCAAACAGCATCCGGACCGGGACGCCCAGTTCGCCTACCTCAACGACCAGGTGAGCGCGTTCCAGGATTCCGGTGATCCGGTGATCAGCGTGGACACCAAGAAGAAGGAGCTGATCGGCAGCTACGCCGCGGCCGGGCGCGAATGGGAACCTGCCGGCCAGCCCCGCCGGGTCAACGTCCACGACTTCGCCGACCCCGCCCTGGGCAAGATCGCGCCCTACGGGGTGTACGACATCACCACCAACACCGGCTGGGTCAACGTCGGCACCGACGCCGACACCGCACAGTTCGCCGTCGCCTCGATCCGCCGCTGGTGGACCACCCTGGGCGCGGACACCTACCCGAACGCGGGCCGGCTGCTGATCACCGCCGATTCCGGCGGGTCCAACGGATCCCGGCTGCGGCTGTGGAAAACGGAACTGGCCGAGCTCGCGACCACGACTGGTTTGGTCATCACCGTCTGCCACCTGCCACCGGGCACCAGCAAGTGGAACAAGATCGAGCACCGACTGTTCTCCGCGATCAGCCGCAACTGGCGCGGTCGGCCACTGGAATCGCACGAGGTCGTCATCGAAACCATCCGGGCAGTGACCACCACCACCGGCCTGAGCGTCCATGCCGAACTCGACACGACCACCTACCCCCGCGGCATCAGAATCAGCAACAACGACATCGCCACCCTCGAAGCCGGTCAGCTCCATCGACATGACTTCCACGGCGACTGGAACTACACGCTCAACCCCGTAGAGTCCCCGACACGCCCACAGCAACCCACCTAAATACTGCGCGAAGCCTAACCGCTCGGACTGCCTCTAGAGCCAGTTGCGTCGACGGACCGTCACGTAGAGCGCCGTCGCAATGGTCGTGATCACAACGGTGCTGGCGACCAGGCCCGAGCGCTGGCCGAACCCGGGGTAGGCCACATTCTGTCCGACCATCCCGTCACCGCCGTTGGTACGGCGATGATCGCCGCCCAGCCGGTGAGCTTCTTCATCACCGTGTTCAGTCGGGCGTCCTGCAGGGAGAGGTTGGTCTCGAAAACGGTGGTAACCATGTCGCGCAGCGACTCGGTCCACTCGGAGGCGCGTAGGACGTGGTCGTACAGGTCGGCATACCAGCCGTCGAGCTCGTTGCCCTGCCCGTTGCCCTCGCTGTGATGGCGCTGAACGGCCTTGACGACCTCGCGCATGGGCGGGATGACGCGTCGTAGCTCCACCAGCTCCTTGCGCACGCGATAGGTCCGCTGCTGGATCTCGCGGGTCAGCGCCCTCTCGTCGAACAGTCCGTCCTCGAGAGACTCGATCGCGTCGTCCATGAGCTGGATGGTCTCGAAATGGCCGTCCACGACGACGTCGAGCAGTCCGTGGAGCAAGGCCCCGGAGCCGAGCTTGAGCAGGTCAGCATCGTCCTCCCAGCCCTGGACCACCTGCTCCATGTCGAAGCCCGTATCGGGACGCACGGTCACGATGCCATGGGGCAGAACGAACGCTGAGAGGCGGCTGACCTGGAGGCGGGACTGGAGCGCACCGAGCCGCTGGTCCCCACCGATCTCAAGCCGGGTCGCGTATACCGTCACGAAAGTGTGAGTTGCATGGCGCGTCGCTTTGGGTCGCTCCCCGCTGGAGATGGCGTCCTCGACCGCGTGTGGGTCGAAAGCCAGCTCACCGGCAAGCTTGCGCAGGAGGGCGTGGTCCGGCTGGCACAGATCGAGCCAGACGAGGGCGCCTTCCTCCTGCAGGTGGTCGGAGATCTATTCCAGAGGGAAGTTCTCGACCTCGAGCCGTCCCGCTCGCCAAAGTCGGGTGCGGACGCCATCGCACTTGTCACTGGTCACGGAACCAGTCTGCACCGCCGCCCTCCGGTGCAGCCGTGCGCAAGGGCTACTGCTTCGGAACAGTCAGGATCTGTGGCTGGTGCCCGCGCTGCTGCTGGGGTGAGAAAACGGGCTGCTGGGCTTACCGGTCGGGTGACTGCTCGGCTTGCCCGTCGGGTGGGTGGCAGCCTTGTCCTTGTCTGCGGCCTTGCCCTGATCGGCGGCCGGTGCGCCCACGGTGGTGTGAGCCAGGTTCTGCAAACCTGAGGGCAGGATCCCGGTGTATGCGGCAGCGCCGATAGCCCCGAAACTGACGGCTCCGGCCGCAAGTGCTGCACCAAACTTGGCGCCAAGAACTGTGCTGAGCATCGCTGGTCTCCTACGTCGTTGTCGTGACGGTTGCACGTCGGCGAACGTCTCACGGAACGTGTTCAAGGCCTGCATCTGGCCACGCCGCTCAACCCGGTCCATGGGCGCTGCCGCAAGAGTCGCAAGAAGCTCACCGACTCCTCGTACCTCCGCATCCGCGCTCTCGGGGAGGGGTTGCCCGGACAGCAGTGCCTCCAGGGGATCGTTCCACTGCTGCGGACGGTCACCGGGAACTGACCTCAAGAAGTTCGCCATATCACCCTCCGAAGCGTCGGGGCGGCTCATCGCGTTACACCCTCAGCGGCCAAGATCTGGGCCAGCCGCCGGAGCCCCCGATGGGCGGCAACCCGGACCGCGCCGGGTGTACGACCAACCAGCCGTGCGACGGACTCGACATCCAGGCCCGCGACGACCCGCACCACGATGACCTCGGCCTGCAACGGCACCAACCTGGCCACCAGCGCCAACGCCCGTTCGGTGTCCAGGCTCTCCAGCACAACCTGGGAAGGGTCAGGCGCGACTTGCCCCCCGGGGTCACCCGGTTCGGACATGAGGACGGTTCGTCGCCTGGCACGGCGGCGACCCTCATCGACGGCCCGGCGCCTCGCGGTGGTGAAGACCCACCCGCGCCAAGCCATCTCATCGCCGCGGAACCGGACGAGCCCACGCACCACGGTGACCCAGGTCTCAGAGGCGACGTCCTCATCAACCTCGCCTGAGACGACGCGCAGGTATCGCACCAGGGCAGGGTTGACGTCAAGCCAGAGGCGGGCGAACGCAGCCTCGTCACCGCGCTGTGCGCTGGCCAGGACGCTGGCGAAGTCCTCGCCGATCACACCTCGCAGTATCGGTCACAAACCACCCCCACCGCTTCCGATCGGGTCGGGCATCAACCGATCGGCCGATAGCGCAGTTTGGGTGTTTCACTCTGGCGATTGCGGTTGTCAGAACCCACGACCCGGCGAAGGATCCCAAGGGTGGGACCCAAGTCGGATCCAACGACACAGGAGGCAGACAAATGATCGGCGCAACGATGGTTGTCGCAACGGTGCCAGTCACCGATCTGGACCGGGCCAAGGTCTTCTACGGCGGAACCCTTGGACTGACCTTCCTCTGGGAGAACCCCGTCTCTGTCCGCTTTCGCTGCGGAGACGGCAGCGAGCTCTCGATCTTCAAACGCCCTCCGACAACCACGGAGCACACCCTCGCCCACTTCGAGGTGACCGACATCCAGGCCGTGGTCCGCGACCTCGAGGCCAGCGACGTCGCGTTCATCGACTATGCAGACGGGCCACTGATGACGACTGACCACATTGCGCAGCTCGGTCCGGCGCGGGCTGCGTGGTTCCACGACCCCGACGGGAACACACTCGGCCTGCGACAGGGCTAGTGGCCGGTCCCCGGTGGGTCTCTCACGTCAGGTCGAGGCTCGGCTCACTTCGAGGGTTGCGGCAGCTGGCACTTGATCTTGGGGTTGACCCCCACGTAGTTCAGCGGTCCGGCCACGATCGTGACGGCGATGGTCGCCGTCCCCGCGCAGTTCCGCGGCGAGGTGCCGAAGTAGCTGCGCTGACCGGCGGCCACGGCACCGATCGCCAGCCAGATCACGATCAACAACCCGACAATCTTCATGTGTCTCAGGGTACGGCGAAGCGGCGCCGCAAACCACCAGACGGTCCATTGCCCGTGTCGGTGTGATCGCCGAGCGAGAGTTTCGACATCATGAGGGCGTGACCCACATCCCGCCTGCACCCACGGACGCACTGGGAGTGGTCGTCGTGGAGCCGCCACCGAGCGGGCGGGTGCGTCGTCCGGCAGACCTTCTCGCCCTGTTGTTCGCCCTCTCGGTGCTCGTCGTCGCCGTGGGCCTTGGCGATGTGGCGGTGGGGACCGCCACCGGCCTCGAGCAAGACCTCATCGGCGCCGGGGGTGCGCTGCCGCGACTGCTGCTACGGCTCTTCGGCTGGGCCGGCGGCATCGGGCTTCTCCTCCTGCTGGTCGTCGAGGGCGTCGACCTCATGGTGCGTTCGCGGGCCCGACAGCTCATCGAGTCGGTCGCCGCGGCCGGCGCCGGGGCTCTGCTGGCGCTGCTATTGCAGAAGCTCGTTCTCGATGGCCACCTGGGCACGGTCCTTGCCGCGTTGACCAAGGGGCTACCCGACGGCGGTCGTACCGCCCCCCTGGACGGGCTGCTGGTGGCCAGCGTCGCCTTCTTCACGGTGTCAGGGGTCGGTGGCCGGTCACTGTTCCGGACGGCGGCGGTTGTCGTCGTGGGATCGGCCATCTTGTCCGGATTCCTCTCCGGTGGGATCACGGCTCTGGCACTGTTCGCGACCACGTTGCTCGGGTGGGCCGTTGGCCTGTTGGCCCGCCTCGCGCTGGGCGCCGCCTCGACCCGCCCGCCGGGCAGCGCGATCGCCGCCGCGCTCATCGGTTGCGGGCTTGACCTCACGCGGCTGGAGCTGGTCGAGCCTGAACGAAGCGGCGGACGGCGGTATGCCGGGTCGGGGCCGGACGGGTCCCTGGACATTTACGTCCTTGACGCCGAGACCTTCGGCGCCGCGATAGCCCGACGGGTGGTCCGCCGGGTCCGGTTGCGCGGGCCATCCACCCGCGGTCCATCCCTCACCGTCCGGGGCGCCGTGGAGCACCATGCCCTGATGGCGATGGCGGTGGCCAAGGCCGGTGTGAGGGCGCCGGTGCTGTTGGCCGCTGCCGACGTGGGCCCGTCCGCAGCAGTCATGGCCTACCGACCACCCGGCGGCGTCGCACTGGTCCCCTCCGGGGACGCCACCCTGAGCGAGGACGACCTGGCCGCCTTCTGGCACCTTCTCGCGCTGCTGCAACAGGCCCGGATCGCCCACCGCGGGCTGAGCGTCGACCATCTGTTGCTCGACGAACGAGGCCGGGCCGCCTTCAGCGAGGCCGGCACCGGCGACATCGCGGCGGCGGAGCTCTCGCTGCGTCTTGACGTGGCACAGCTCCTCACGACGTTGGCGCTGCTCGTGGGTCCCCAGCGAGCAGTCGCAAGCGGCGTGTCATCCATGGGAAGCCAGGAGATCGCCAAGGCGCTGCCACTGCTGCAAGCCGTTGCCATGGACGCGTCGACCCGGTCGGCCCTACGTGTGCGCAAGGGCCTGCTGCGAGAGGTCCGCGAGCAGGTGCTTGAGCTTGTCCCCGAGGGCGAACCCGTCGAACAGGTTGAGCTGCGGCGCCTGACCCCCCGCACACTGGTGACGGTGCTCGGAGGCGGCATCGCGGCATACGTGCTCCTGACCCAGCTGGCGCATGTGGACATCGCGGAGGTCCTGGGCAAGGCACAGTGGGTCTGGGCCCTGGCCGTGGTCGGGTTCACCGCGTTGTCCATCACGGGCGCGTCGCTGGTGATCACCGGGGCCGTGACCGCGCGGCTCAGCTTCTTCCGGACCTATCTCACCCAGCTCGCGGTCGCGTTCAGCGGACTCGTCGCGCCGTCGGCCATCGGGAACATCGCGCTCAACCTGCGCTATCTGCAGCGCGCCGGCGTCGACCCGGCGGTTGCGGGAGGTAGCGTCGGGCTGGCCCAGCTCGCCCAGTTCTCAAGCTACTTCGTCCTACTCCTGCTCTCGAGCGTCCTGGCCGGGACGGGGCAACGAGCGTCGTTCACCCCACCGCTGGCGGCCGTCATCGGGCTGATCGTGGGCGTCGCCCTACTCCTCGTGGCCCTTGCCGTGCCCGCCGGCCGCAGGCTGGTCATCGGCCGGTTCCTGCCGGTCATTCGCCGGGTTGTCCCCCGGGTCGTCGCGGTCTTCCAGGATCCGCGCAAGGTGGTGACCCTGTTCGCAGGCGCCCTGTTGCTGGACATGTCGTTCGTGGCTGCCCTGACCAGCGCAACACGTGCCTTCGGCGCTACCCCTTCGATCGCCGCCGTCGCGGTGGTCTACTTCGCTGGAGCGATCATCGGCTCCGCCGTGCCGACGCCCGGCGGGCTCGGTGGAGTCGAGGCAGCACTCTCGGCCGGGCTGGTCGCGGTCGGCATGGACCCCGGCGTTGCCGTCTCGTCCGTCGTGCTGTTCCGTCTGTGCACCTACTGGCTGCCAATCCCCTTTGGCTGGGCGTCCCTCAACTACCTCCAACGCGCCGCCGCAATCTGAGCCCGGCTTGTCATGAGCGCACAGATGGCCCGTCTGAGGCCGTCGGCGTCCACGTTTCTGCGGTGCCGGCATCGTTCAGGAAGCAGACCGTTCTGACATGGCGGCAAGTTCGGCTTCGGCAAGACGATCCATGGCGAAAGCCACCTCATCGCCAAGGGCCTTCTTGAACGAAGCTGGGGTGCCGCGCGCGCTCGTCTGCGCTTTCCTGATGTCACGGATCTTCTGCACCGCCATCGGGTTCGTCCGGCAGTGGAGGATCGACACCATGAGCAACGCTCGCGCCTCCGTCACGCGCTCACCGAGCCGCGCGGCGTTGAGCAGCTTCGCCAAGGCCAGCAAGACCATGCGTGCACCTTCGCGCACGGTGTCGTTGCCCTCCATCACGTCAAGAAGGTAATCCTCCAACGTGATTGCCACGACGGGGAACTCGACCGCCAGTTCCTCGATCTCGCTCGGCTTCGTCATGACGCTACCTCCGTATGTAATGGTTCTTACCCTCTAGCCAGTCAGAGCGACACCTCTCTGTTACGTATGTCGACTGCACCATTAGGCGCAGTCGAAGCGAGGTTCCGCCGACCTGCGGCGAATAGCGTGGCGATCACCTGACACCCCTCGCTCTGGGCGGGCCCAGCGCTGCACAATCGCTGGAGCAGGAAGGTGCATCCGGGCGCGTAGCGCGCCCGAGACAAGGAGAACCAGATGGACGACGCAACGACCGCATCAACCGGACCTGACCCTGCGAAATACGCCGCCACGCGCCAACGGCTGCACGGTATCGGCGAGTGCCTGATGGCCGGACCGCAGCGACGCGCCGGCGGTCGAATCACCCTACGGGTGACGCCGGGGGGCTTTGCCACGACCGGTGGCCCAGCAGTGCGGCTCGACGGCACCGACCTCATCGTCGGGGAGCGCACAAGGGTGGCCGTCACCGGCACTTTCGCGGACCTGGCCGAAGCGCTGGGGATCGTCTTCGGTGCCCCGCCCGACGGCTACCCCGACGGCAGCGGGGTGAGCGCCAGCGACGACGCCTCGCTCGACACCGCCTCGGCCAGGCTCATCCAGGACTGGTATCTCATGGCGGACGCGGCGCTCCGGGTGATGGCACCGCGACAGACGCCGATCCTGTGGCCCGAACATTTCGACGTGGCAATCCTGCTGGACGACACCTCCTATGGCGCCTCCCCCGGTGACGCGTTCCACCCCATGCCGTACGCCTATGTCAGCAACAGCGATCACGACGGCTCTGACTTCTGGAACGCGCCCTTCGGGGCGATCCGGGGCTACGAACAGATGAACAACCTCGACGATCTCGCCACGTTCTGGAGCGCTGGCCAAGCCCTTCTCAACGCCGCCGTGGAATGAGCACATGACCGCGTCCGTCACGCGTTCTCAGGTCCTCAGCTTCCGTGTGCGAGCCCAACAGCTGGACCGGGACGCCCTCGAGCTCAACGACGCAGCAGTGCTGGACATCGGGGTACAGGACACCGGCCCGGACGGCGCGGGGTGGGCGTTGTCGAACCGCGGTGTCGACGTGTCCCACCTGTCCGGCGGCGAGCTGGTCAAGGTCTGGACGATTCGCGGCGCACCGCATGTCTACCTGCGTGACAACCTGCGGTCGGTGGCTGCCGCAGTTGAGCCGTTCTCCGAGGCGGATGCCGGCGAACGGATCTTCGACGCGGCCAAGCCACTGAAGGCGGCCGGCATCAGCAACGTTGAAGCCCTGGATGCTGTCTTCGCGGCCATGCATTCTGTGGTTACCCGACCCATGGGCAAGAGTGAGGTCTCCACACAGCTGACCACGTTGATGGACCCGCCGTATCTCAGGTTCTGCCGACCGTGCAACACCACGCATCTCTACGAGATGCCCTTCAGGCTGGCCGCGCTCCGAGCCGGGCAGGAGCTGGAGGCCGGAACCTCCCCGCCGGTTCTACG
>DASVHT010000251.1:0-1903 GCA_036382455.1 Dermatophilaceae bacterium | reverse complement strand
CGAGCGCTGCGGCCTGTCCGTAGCCACCTGGTCGAACTGGGAGCGCACGGGTGCCAACCCGCGCGATCTGCTCGACGTCGTACTCAAGATCGAACATGCGCTCCATGTGGACCGGGAATGGCTGATGTGGGGTGGCCCGCTAGAGCGCCGTGACCCTGACGCCGAGCCGGCGCCGTGTACCTATCACTGCCACGACAAGATCTAGGTCCACGGACAGACGTGAGCCGCCGGCTCCTACGGGGGTGAGAAGTCCGGCGGCTGTGCGGTCCACCGTGCACGTACGTCCTAGTTGCCGTCAAGCCTCCGCTGCGGTCGCTAGCGGGAATAGACCATCCTGGCGGTCGGAGCTGGGCTGGCCCCAAACGACGCCGTGCGGTCCCGACCGAACGACCAGCCTGCTATGTCCGGCCGGGTCGATATACTCGCCGCTCACTCGGTGCAGGTCGAACGCCGAGACGCTGCTGAAATGTTGATGACAGCCCGCGCAGTGGCACTCGGCGAGCCCAGCCCACCGCCGGCCGCAGCCGTGGCACCGTGTGTGCGGTGGGCGGTCGGTCAACGCATTGCCCCCTTGCCGTCCTGGCCGTTGGAGCCAGACGCTCCAGAATACGGCGGGTGGGGTTGAAGGGCGGGGGTTGCGGAGTTGTGGCACTTACGCCGTCAAGCACCGCCGCTCTGGTCCAGGTGGTGAACCGCTCGAAGGCGCGCGGTCCGCATCTCCGTGACGAGACGCTCAGCCTCGACCACATGCCGGTCCAACTCGCGGAGTCGCTCTCGGGCATCGCGCGCGCACCGTTCGCCTAGTTCCCGGAGCCGCACGACTTCGCCAAGTACCGCTCAGCCTCGACCACCTGGGCCAGCGCGTCCGCCTCGGTACCCATCCGCTCGTCTACCCCCCGTAGCCGGGTCCGCTGAGGTCGCGCGGCGGGGCAACTGAGCGTAGGTCACTGTTCTTGACGTGCCAGGTGAGTGGTGGCGCGCTCGCGCTGGTTGCCCACTGTGCCGTCCAGTCGCCATCCTTGGACATCCAGGCTGTGCATACCCACGGCGGCGAGGCGGTGTAGGGGTTGGTGCGGGGGTAGGTGTCGCTATAGGTGTCGTCCCGAACCTGTTGCTCGATGGTGTAGATGCCTGGCACGGATTCCCGCGGTGTCCACGTGCCGTCCGGCCTGATGCTCGACCTGCTGCCTAGCGTCTCGTCCCGCGGCCCGTACGACGAGGACCGGCAAGCCTTGACGGCGTTGTCCGCCGTGGCCTTGACCGGCGGTGGCCCGACGATCATGCCGGCGATGACCAGGGCCACGACTATCCCACCGGCCGCCCACAGCGCGATCTTCCACCACGTGTCGACCATTCTCTTGATCTTCATATCTTCCGCCTTAGCGTGTCCTCTGTCAGTGATCGTCGGGTAGGCTCACCCCGACGCACGATCTTCCAGGAGAGCAGTTTTGTCTTGAACGTCGTAACCAGACTGCCCGAGGGCGCCGAGTTGCCATGCGAGCTGGCCTGCGGGCCGCTGGTGAGCGTCTGGGGCAACTGGGAAGGGTGCGGCCGGCCTAAGATCGCCGACCCGGTGGATCGCCTGCACGCCGCCCACCGATCCTGGGTGCTCGCCGGCCAACAGTGGAGCATGGCGCAAGGTGCGAGCCGCAACGCGTGGATCGGCCTGCTGTCTCAGGATGTGCTCGACGCCGTGAGCGTCGCGGGTCGAGAGCGCGCGGAGCAGCTCGCAAGGCGGAGAATGGTCCCGCAGTCCTGACCGTGCCTTGATGGCCGCCCTCCGCCGAGCCGCGGACTTCCGGCGTGGGGACAGTGAGGCGGTCGGTCACCCCCCGTATCGGCCGCCTCACTGTGGTGACTAGGGTGCCGAGCATCCATCGGGGAGAGAGGCAGGACCTCATGC
>DASVHT010000250.1:0-13166 GCA_036382455.1 Dermatophilaceae bacterium | reverse complement strand
AGGCTCCCGCACGGCCTGGCTGAGCAGATCGAGCGCCTCACCAAGGTTCCGTTTGGGCACATCGACATCGACGATGAGGCCCGACTCACTGACCCCCGCGCCGAGGGCAATTCCCTTGCGCTCCAAGAGCTGAGCGAACTCCTCAGCCGTATGCCGGGCCGTTCCCTCGTCAAGGGTCCGCGCCATGATCGTGGCGATGCCCTCGCGCTCGCGTGGCTCACGGTCAAGCGGCATCGGGACGGCGAGGCGCACCGAGATGACGTACTGGCCGGGAATGTCGTAGCTGACCACGCCCAGCCCGTTGGCGAGCTCCGCCCGCTGCGCCTCCGGGAACGACCAGGGCTCCGGTGCGCTCACTTCGGGCCGCTCGACCACGCTCTCATGCTGGGTCACTGGGCAACTCTCTCCTGCTTGAGGTAGGCCACCACGGCACGCGACTCCGGCACGAGCCACCAGGCGGCAGCCTGCTGCACCTCGGCAGCCGTCACCTCGTCGAGGCGGTCCAGGAATGTGTTGATGTAGCCGGAGTCGCCATGCAGCGCCACGTGATGGCAGATGTGGTCGGCGCGCTCCTCCTGGCTGGCCAAGGATGAGAGCCAGCCGCGCTCGCTCTGCGCCTTGGCCGACTCCATCTCGACGTCGCTCGGTCCCTCGGCCGCGAACCGGACCAGCTCCTCGCAAGCGGCTGCCTCGACGACGTCCGCACTGCAGCCATCGGCGACGTCGATCCCTATGAACCCCAGCGAGACTCCGTCCACCAAGCCCATCGTGTGGGCCGAGACACCGTTGGCGATCTGCTCGCGTCGGACCAGTCTCTGATAGAGCCGTGAGGTTGCCAGGCCGCCGATGATGTCCATCGCCACTGAGGAGGCGAAGAACTCGGGGGTGTTGTCGACCGGCAGACGGAAAGCCACATGCAGACGGTCCGATGGCACGACCTCGATGTGCTCGTCACGAAGGGGCCCGGGCAGTGGAGGCAGCGGGTAGGCCAGTGCCCGAGCGTCAGTCGCGATTGTCGGCAGAGAGCCGAAATACCGTTCTGCTGCATCGAATCCCTCGTCCGGCGTGAGGTCGCCGACCAGCGTGAGAACGGTGTTGTTGGGCCCGTAGTAGCGGCGGAAGAACTCGTGCACGTCCTGCACGCTCGCCGCGTCCAGGTCCTCCATGGAGCCGATGGTCGCATGGTGGTAGGGGTGGTCCTTGGGAAAGATCGCTGCGTAGATGTCGATGATCGCGTTGCCGTAGGGCACGTTGTCGTAGCTCTGCCGCTTCTCCTCCTTGACCACGTCGCGCTGGTTGTCGAGGTTCTCCTGGTTGACCGCGTCCAACAGGTATCCGTGTCGGTCGGCCTCCATCCACAGGGCGAGGTCCATCGCCCCGCGCGGCACCGTCTCGAAGTAGTTCGTCCGGTCGAACCAGGTGGTGGCGTTGAGTCGCCCGCCGGCCCCCATGATGGCTGAGAAGTGCTCCCCCGAAGCCACATTGCGCGAACCCTGGAACATGAGGTGTTCGAACAGGTGCGCAAAACCGGTGCGACCCTCGACCTCGTGCCGCGAGCCGACCTTGACCCACAGGTTCACGGTGACGTTGGGAACGCTGTGGTCCTCGCTGACGACAACCCGCAGACCGTTGGCCAGCGTCCGTTCGGCGATCTGATAATCGAGCGGCATGCGCCCCACACTAGGCGACGTCGTGCTCAGGGGCTTGCAGCGTCGTCACGAAAATCTGCGACCTGCTCTTCGCCCCAACACGTAGCCCACGATCAGCGCCACGGGCCCCAGCGCACGAGCGGCATAACGCGTGAGGAGAACGTGGCCGACGGTGCGGAGCAGGTTCACCTCGACGTCGACCGCAGGGGCGGCGTGAACGGGCGGCCGGTATGCCGCAGCCTCGGGACTGCGGGCGGCCGCACCACCGGCGGGTTGCGCGGGTTGCACACCCGCGGCCGCACCACCGGCGGTTTGCCCGGGTTGCACACCCGCGGCCGCACCACCGGTGGTTTGCCCGGGTTGCCCAGGTTGTGTGGGCTGCGCACCAGCGGCCGCCACAGGTCAGACCCACGGCGAAGGCATCCTCATCGCTGACGCCGTAGCGCTGGAGCACGGGTTGCCCGTCGGCCACGACCTGCTCCGCCAGCTCGTAGACCGAGCCCTCGACACAACCCCCGGAGACCGAACCGACGGCACTCCTGTCCGGGCCGACCAGCATGGACGCGCCCGCCGGGCGTGGAGCGGAGCGCCATGTCCCGACGACCGTCCCGACGCCGATCGTCTTCCCGTCGCGCCACCAGGCCATGAGCTCAGGCAGGACCTCACGCATGTGACACCACCTTCAACAGCGCAGCGAACGACGCGAGCGAGTGCCCGGCCACCAGTTGGTCAACGTGTGGCAACACCGCAGCGATTCCGCCCTGAACCGGTTGGTACCCAGCCTTCCCGCGATGCGGGTTCATCCACACGACGGCATGCGCGAGTCGCTGCAGGCGTTCGACCTGCTCCCCCAGCAGCCTCGGGTCGCCGCGCTCCCACCCGTCGGAGGCGATGACGACGACCGAGCCACGCGCCATACCGCGTTGCCCCCATCGCCCCGTGAAAGCTCGGATCGACTCTCCCAACCGGGTGCCACCAGACCAGTCCGGGACAATCTGTCCCGCAGTCTTGATGGCTTCCTCGGCATCACGAAGCCGCAGTGCCGTCGTCACCCGGGTCAGCCGCGTGCCGATGGTGAAGACCTCGACGCGGCCCGGCACCGCTTGGGACATCCGGTGGCCGAGCCGCAGCAACGAGTCGGCATACGGCTCCATCGACCCGGAGACGTCCACGAGGAGCACAATCCGTCGGGGCCTGGTCCGGGGGCTGCGATGACTCAGTGGCCCCGGCTCCCCCGCCCGCTTGAGCTGTTCGCGAAGTGTGCGCCGGGGGTCGATCTCACCGCGATGGGACGGCCCTCGCCGCGGGCTGCGTCGGCGGGGAGGGTCGATTCGAAGTCCAGCGAACAACGCTGCCAGCGAACGGCGTTCGGCCGCCGACAGCTGGGCGATATCGCGATGTCGCAGCACCTCGCTCGTGCTGACGAGGGCCCGGACGACCTGGTCCTCGCCCTCGTCACCGGCCGTCGCCTCAGGCACCAGCGAGGCCCGCTGGACCGAGCGCGTCGCGGGCTCCCCGCGCAGACGGGGCAAGCCTTCGGCAGAGAACCAGGCCCGGAACGCCGCGTCGTAGCGTTCGAGGTCTTCCGGTGAGGAGCAGAGGGTGGCGCGGCCCGCCCAGTACACCCCCTGACGGTCACCGGCGTCGGCGAGCGAGGTCGCGCGCAGGAATGACTGCGTGCGATCCGCTGTGACACCGACACCGCTGTGGCGGACCGTGCGGGTGAAGGCCACGAGCATCTCGTCGGGCGCCAGACCAGCGGCGCCAACCACGGTTCCCCTGCCCAGCACAGGGCCCCTGCCAACCACCGTGCTCTCGCCGACGCCGATGCTCTCCACTATCCTCAACCGGCCAGGATCAGGTCCAGGGACTCGCGCACCCGGTCGGCGTCCTCGCGGTACTTCAGGACGGCACCAAGGGTGGCGCTGGCGGTCTCGAGGTCGAGGTGGTCGCGCCCGAGCTGGTGCAGCGCGCGCGCCCAGTCCAACGTCTCGGCCACGCCCGGGGGCTTGAGCAGGTCACCCGAGGCCCGCATCCGCTGCACCGCCCTGGCCACCTGTTGAGCCAGCTGCTCAGACACCTCGGGCAGCCGGCTGCGCACGATCTCGACCTCACGTGCCAGGCCGGGGTGGTCGATCCAGTGATAGAGGCAGCGTCGCTTCAGCGCGTCGTGGAGCTCACGCGTGCGGTTGGATGTCAGGACGACCACGGGCGGTTTGTCGGCCCGCACGACGCCGTACTCGGGGATGGTCACCTGGTTGGTCGAGAGCACCTCGAGCAGGAACGCCTCGAACTCGTCATCTGCACGGTCGATCTCGTCGATGAGCAGGACCGCGTTCTGCTCGCGCAGCGCCCGCAGGATGGGCCGGTCGAGCAGGAACCGGTCGGCGAACAGCGAGGCCTCCAACGCCTCGGTGTCCACCCGGTTGGTCGCCGGGCTGGTCGCCTCGACCGCCCGCAGGTGCAGGATCTGGCGCGGGAAGTCCCAGTCGTAGAGGGCCTGGCTGGCGTCGATCCCCTCGTAGCACTGGAGCCGGATCAGCGGGGCGTCCAGCAGCATGGCCAGCGCCTCGGCAAGCGCCGTCTTGCCCGTGCCCGGCTCGCCCTCCAACAGGAGGGGCCGCTGCATGGCCAGCGCGAGATAGGTGATCGTGGACAGGCCCTCGTCAGGCAGATAACCGGTCGCCCGCAGCCGCGTGGAGACGTCCTGTGCTGACTCAGGTGCGTGGGCCATGGGCCAACATTAGGCGACTTGAGGTCTCAGGTCAGTGGATCTTTCTGCAGCCGCCACCTCACAGACGGGCCACCACCCTTGCCAGGCCGGCCAGTGCCACGGCATTGGCCCCGAGGATCAGCCAGACCACCAGGGTGATGCTCTGGTCGTAGGCCAGCCCGAGGGCAGCGCCCGCGACCAGCAGGCCCAGGCCACGGACGAACGCCAGCCAGCCGAAGGCGATCGATCGTGCCGCCGGCGCTACCAGCTCGGTGACCACCGCCTTGACCGTCGAGTCCAGGACGCCGTTGACGACTCCCCAGACAGCCACGCCGAGCCAGACCAGCATCGCACTGTGGCTGAACGCAATGGCCGCACCGCAGGCCGCGATCGGCACGACAAGCAGGACCTTGGGGCCGCGCCGGTCATAGATCCGGCCCATCAGCAGGCCGCTGGCACCGTCGACCACCATTGCCAGGGCAAACACCAACGGCACCTGCGCATTGGTCAACAGGTGCTGCGTCACCGCATGGAAAGCTAGCAATGGGAACGAGGCGATACCCAATGACAGCACGGCAACTGCGCCGACGTACTCCCAGAGCAGGGGCGGCAGAACGACCCGGGCGTTCCCGTAGCCCTGACCTTCGACACCCACCCCGGGAGGTTGCTTCGCCGATGCCTCCACCTCGTATGCCGCGGGGTCCGGGACGCGATGGCGAAGCCAGAACAGCAGGGCGAGCACGACGATGCCGGGGACGATGAGGACACCGAACGCGAGCCGGTAGTCGTCCGCGCGTTGCGCCAGCACTGCGGCCAGCAGCAATGGCCCGGCCATGGCGCCGAGCTGGTCCATCGCCTGATGGACCCCGAAAGCCGTCCCTCGCCCGGTCTGGGTGGAGGCATGGGACAACAGCGTGTCCTTTGCAGGGGAACGCACCGCCTTGCCCAGACGCTCCGTGCCATAGAGAAGCAGGGCCGGCGCCATCACGTTCGTCGCCCCGATCAGGGGGACGCTGAGCACGGTCAGCGCGTAGCCGACAATGGTCCACGTCCAGTAGTGCCGACTGCGCTGGACCAGGTAACCGGAGACCACCCGCAGGCCGTAACCGATGAACTCCCCTGCGCCGGCAACGGCTCCGACAACCGTCGCGGAAGCCCCGAGGGTCGCGAGGTAGGGCCCGATGATGCTGCGCGCGCCCTCGTAGACCATGTCGGCGAACAGGCTGACCAAGCCGAAGCACAGGACGAAATACCATGGCCGCAGCTGCGGTCGCCCAGCGTTAGTTGTTGTGGCGCTCAAAAGGCTTGCCGAGGGTTCGGCGCTGGATGCGAATATCGTCGTGGATGCCGTACGGCACCGGCAGATGCCGCGCGTCCAGCTCGGCGGCGTAGGCCTCGAGCGCGAGCAACAACCGGGTCCTCGTGCCGGCGATCAGGCTCTGGGTCCCCAAGGGTGCGCGACGCGCCACCACCATCGCGGCTCGCGCGCTGACGACCTCCTGGAACAGCGCCGCCAGAGGGTTGGACCCCGCTGACGGGTGCGCCGCGCTCGGGGAAGGCATGAGTGGCTCTGTCTCTGTTGGTCGAGAACCGACGTCGCCGACGGGTATCGCCGACACCATCGAGCGTACGCCGCCGACCGGCACCCGGCAGCCGACTGCAGCAACAGAGCGGACCGCAATGACAGTGAAGCCGGGCGCCGACAGGTTTGCAGCTATGCGGGCTTGGCAGCTCGGACCTGGGCGGTTGCGCCCTGCTGCGGAGCATCGTCGCTGACGACCATCGCCCGGCAGTCGGCGATGCTGGCCGCGAGCAGGTCGACAAGCTGCTGTTCGACATCTGGCGCGCACGCCTGAGCAATGGCTTCGACGGCCAGGCCGATGATGTGCGGCGCGGTCCGGGAGCGGAAGGTCCGTTGCGACAGACGTGACCCGCCGGGGAAGCTCCGGGCCCACGACTCAGCCTCAGGCACCTGGGCCAGGACCTCGCGACTCTGCGGGCTCAGGGAGTCAGGGTCGCGGCCGTCGAGATCGGCAAGGAGGCGCTCGCAGGCGATGACAGCGGTGGCCAACACGTGCTGCCGCGGCTCGGCGGCGATCGGCAGGGCGGCCAGGGCCGAGCGCAGGGCTATCGCAGCGTCCACGTGAAGGTCGTCACTGGTCAGACCGATCACCGACGGGATAAGGGGTATCAGCTGGGGCCGCAGCCGATCGGAGAGGGTGTCGTTGACGAGCCTGGCCATGCCGGCCAGCAGCGGGTGGGTGCACGCCGGATGATCGCTCCAGCGCTCGCCCGCGAGGAACGAGGCCATCTCCATGAAGCAGGCGCCTCGGCGCGGGTTGCGGTGCTTGCCGCGGGACAGGACCGGCATCAGCTCGGGTGCGTTGACCGTGGCGGTCATGGGGGCCTCCCGGATGGTCTGGAAGTGAATCTTCATATTCTGCGACGAAATCTCCAGGTACGCCATCCCCAGTCCTCAGGTCGGTGCGCCCGGCTGATCCGGTTCGTCGCGTTCGTCGCGCTCGGCCCAGGCCAGCAGGGTGTCCAGCGGGAACGCGGCGTCATCGATGCCTTCGTGGAGGTCACCCAGAGCAGCAAACCGACGTGGGACCGTCGCGATGGTGCAGTCCTGCGGTAGGACGTCCTTGACCTCCTCCCAGGCGATCGGGGTCGACACCGTGGCTTCGGGCACGCCGCGCACCGAGTACGCGCTGGCGATGGTGTGATCCCGGGCGTTCTGGTTGTAGTCGACGAACACTGCCCGTGGATCGCGATCCTTTCGCCACCACGTCGTGGTCACGTCCTTCGGCGCTCGGCGCTCCACCTCGCGCGCGAAGGCGAGGGCTGCTCGACGTACATCTGCGAAGCCCCACCTCGGCTCGATCCGCACGTAGATGTGCAGACCCGACCCGCCCGAGGTCTTCGGCCATCCCACGGCGCCCAGCTCATCCAGCACCTCGTGAGCGACGTCGGCAACGCGACGGACCGTGTCAAAACCGCACTCCGGCATGGGGTCCAGGTCGATGCGCCACTCATCGGGGCGCTCGGTGTCCGAGCGTCGGGAGTTCCAGGGGTGGAACTCGACCGTGGACATCTGCACCGCCCAGATGACGCTGGCCAGCTCGGTGACGCACAGCTCGTCGGCGTACCGGTTGTAGCGCGGGAAGCTGACACGGACGGTCTCGAGCCATGGCGGGGCGCCGTGCGGTAGCCGCTTCTGATGGACCTTCTCGCCGCTGACGCCTTCAGGGAAACGGTGCATCATGCAGGGCCGCTCCCGCAGCGCGCGGACGATCCCCTCCCCGACGGAAAGGTAGTAGCGAGCCAGGTCGAGCTTGGTCTCGCCCCTGGCCGGGAAGTAGACCCGGTCGGGATTGGAGATCCGCACCGTGCGGTCACCGACCGCCAGCTCAACCGACGGTGACGCTTTGCCCGTGGTCGCCATGACCACAATCTAGCCACCCTCCAGCTAGTGCAGGAGCTGCTCAACCGCTTGAACGGCACTCCAGCCAGTGGGGTGGTCCGAGAGCATCTTGGCGACGCCGCCCAGGTCCGCGCCCAGGGTGACTATGGGCACCTCCTGGTATCCGGCGCGGCGAGTCTGCCCGAGTCCGACGTTGGCCATCAACCCGTTGCACAGGCACTTGCGTCCGACGGTGTCCTCAACCGTTCCACCCTTGCGGACATAGATGTGAACAGGCTCGGCCGGGCAGCGGTAGCCAAGGACTCCGGGCTCGCGCTCGAAGGGGATGCGAAGGTAGCTCAGGTCGCACAGCCGCGGTCGTTCGGCGTACGTGTCTGCCTCGGACATGGTCCCCGGCAGGGACGCCACCTTGAACGGGAACCCGGTCGGAGAGGCCAGCGGGTCGGTGCGGACTTCAAGCTGCCCCGCGCCCAGCTGGGTGAGGAGCTCCTGGCGAAGAGAGGGAGTGAGCCCCGACTCGGCACTCAGGGCGAACAGGGTGCCCACCTGCACGCCCGCGGCACCCGCCGACAGCGCATCCCTGACCTGGGCGGCGGTCGTGAAGCCGCCGGCCAGCCAGAAGGGAAGCCCGACCTCGGCGACCTTGGCCAGGTCCGCGTCGTCACGCGGACCGAACACCGGCTGCCCGTCCTCATCCAGAACCAGGCGCCCGCGCGGAGGGGCATTGTGGCCACCCGCCCGCGGCCCTTCGATGACAAAGCCGTCCGGCCTCGTCGCGTCCTCGCGCGCGAGGTAGGCGGCGAGCACGTGCGCGGACACGATCGCCAGGAACTTCGGCCGATGCAGGGGAGGCAGACCGCCCCCGGTCAGGTCATCCGGGTCCAACCCGACGGTGTATGCCGTTGTGGACCCGTCCACATGCAGGCTCAGCGAGCCGGGCTCGTGACACGCCAGACGGTCCAGGAGCTGGGGGATCTCGCTGGGAATGCCAGCCCCCATCAGGACGTAGTCGACACCGGCGAGCATGGCCCCGTACGCCGCACTCGGCGTGGCCATCTGGACCTTCTCCAGGAAGTTGATCCCCACCACGCCGTCATGGCCCTCCTTGGCAAGCCACACCTCGGCGAAGTAGGCCACTGCCGACAGCTCCAGAAAGGCTCTGCTCGGGCGCAGGCTCAGCTTGGGGACGGGCGGGTAGGGCTGACCCGGGGTCCTGCCGCCTTCACGGAAGTAGCGGTGCAGGACCCGGTGCGCCATGGCCGGCACCGGAAAGTGCGCCAGGGCGCGGCGAACATCGCCATCCACGTCGCCATCCTGGAGCCGCCGCGCGATCACGACGTCAAGTGCCGTCCCCGAGACCACGCCGAGCTGTCCGGTCTCGGACACGGCCTTCGCTAGCTGCCACGAGGAGACGGCCACGCCCATCCCGCCCTGGATGACGATCGGCAAGGGGCGTTCGGCGGGCGGGGATGGGCGGGTGGGGCGGCCACTCGTCGTCAACGGCATGCGCGAAACCTCCAGGAGGACCTACGGGAACGTAACTTACTTTACCGTAGGTTAGCCGAAGACGGCGCATCACAGTTTGGGACCTTGGTCCCGACGTCCGTCACACCGGGGCTCTTCTTGAGGCGGCGCGGGTCGGGCTCAGCGGTAGAGAAGCGATCCCGGCGTCGTGAGAAGCTCGCCGGTCTCGAGCCAGGTCTTCAGACCGGAGAGGATCATCGGCCAGCCGCCGTAGAGCTCGTTGTTGGCGCCCTCGCGCAGCTCGTCGTGGGTCACGGTCAGACGGCACGAGTCGCCGACCGGCTCGATCTCCCAGGTGATCCTGGAGGTTCCCTCGCTCTTCACGTCGTCGCTCCAGAGCGCGACCATGCTCTGGACCAGCCGCTTCGGCGGGTCGACCTCGAGGTTGACGCCTTCGCCGAGGAGGCCGTCCGCGGACGGCGCACCCATCTCGAAGCGTGAGCCGGGAGTCCAGTCCGAGGTCACCTTGGCGCCGAACTGGTACTTGCTCCTGATCTCTGGGTCCGTGATCGCTTCCCAGAGACGCTCCGGGGTCGTGCGGATGTAGATCTCGAAAACCTTCTCCATCGGACTCTCCTGTCTTGATCGTGCGAGCGCCAGGCGCAGCCGCCACGGCTCGGCGCTCGTGCTGGCCCAACGGTCGAACGAGCCTGATCGCCGTGGGATCCGTGGCGTCGCTTCCATGTCCCAAAAACGATAGGTGACTGTTTAGTCACATGTCAACGGGTGTTCCGCAAGTCACTCAAGCTTGAGTGCTTTGTCGAGGTCGGCGCAGAGATCCTCGACAGCCTCGAGCCCCACCGAGATCCGCAGCAGGCCGGGGCTTGGGCGGGCCTCCGCCCGGACTGGCCGGTGGGTCAGTGAGGCTGGATGCTCGATCAGGGTCTCGGTGCCCCCGAGAGAGACCGCATGGGTGATGAGCTCGCAGGCATTGGCAACCGCAGCCGCGGCCGGGTAGCCGCCAACGACGTCGAAGGCGATCACCGATCCGGGGCCTGCCATCTGGCGACCCACGATGCCGTCGGGATCGCATCCGGGCAGACCGGAGTAGTGGACAGCGTCCACGAACGGGTGCGCGACAAGCCAGTCCGCGACGCGTTGGGCACTGGCTTGCTGAGCGTGCACTCGCACTGGCAGCGTCTGCAGCCCGCGGTGCAAGAGGTAGCCACCGAGCGGATGAAGAATGCCTCCGGTGATGGCCCGCACCCGACGCAGACCCGCCGCCCATTCCGGACCTGTCGCGACGACGCCGCCCAGCGCATCTCCGTGGCCACCGATGAACTTCGTCGCACTGTGTAGAACGAGGGCCGCACCGTGCCGCATGGGTTGCTGCAGAACAGGCGTGGCGAACGTGTTGTCTACCAGCACCGGAACGTCTCCCGCCTGCGCGCAGACGTCGTCCAGATCCAGCAGGTCCAGGGTGGGATTCGACGGTGTCTCGACCACCACAAGACCGGTGTCGGGTCGCAGTGCGTCGGCGATCCCCTTTGAGCCCGCCCAGGTGACCTCGACGCCGAGCAGACCGTTGTCCAGCAGATGGTCGGAGCCTCCGTAGAGCGGACGAACCGCCACGACGTGCCGCTTGCCCGAGGCGCTCATGGCGAGCACACAGGCGGTCAACGCGGCCATGCCCGAGGCGAACGCCACAGCCTCTGCGCTGCCCTCGAGCTCGGCCAGAGCCTCCTCGAAGCGGGCCACGGTCGGGTTCCACAGCCGACCATAGACATGGCTGCCGCCGGGAATCGGCCGCCCACCGGTCGCGAGAGCCTCGTAAGAGTCGCCTCCGGACTCGACGTCGGCCAGAGGGTTGGTGGTCGACAGGTCGATCGAGGGCACGTGGACGCCCAGACCGGCCAGATCACGTCGACCGGCATGCACCGCGCGAGTCTCGATAGCGTTCATGAGTCCTCCTGCAAGTTCGACCTGACTAGCCAAGTCTCGAGACTGTAGGAGCCAACAAGCAAGGAAGACGCATTAGATTTGACTCAGAGCGTCATCAGCCGTCATCCATTCGGCGAGCGCAAACCCGGAGGCGACATCTGTGAACAACATTCGACCCCCTGTCCTTGATGACATCGACCGTGCGATTCTGCGACTGCTCGCCGCCGATGGCCGGATGTCCAACCTCGCACTCGCCTCCGCGCTGGGGATCGCGCCCTCCACCTGCCTTGGGCGGGTCCGTGCCCTGCGCCAAAGCGGCATCATCCGCGGCTATCACGCCGACATCGACCTGACCGCTGTCGGCCTGCCGATACAGGCCATCATCGCCGTACGCCTGCAGGCACATCACCGCGACCAGATCCAGGCCTTTGTCACCCTGGCTCCCCACCTGCCGGGCGTGATCGAGGTGTTCCACGTCGCCGGAGGAACGGACTACCTGCTACACGTTGCGACCACTGACACGACCGCGTTGCACGACTTCATCCTCGAGCACTTTGCCGCGAGCCCGGCCATCCTGCATGCGGAGACGAGTCTGGTCTTCCGTCACCTGAGGGGCACCAACGTGCTACCAGCTGACTGACCCTCGTGACGGACCGGGTCAGCAGCAGCGGGGCTGCGTGCTCTTCTCCTTGTGATCAGCCCGGTGTCGCTCGAAGTCCCGGCGCGACATCGGCCCGACGCCGTCGCTGAGACAACGCTCCAGGTACTCGTCCCATTTGGCCTCGCCGGTCGCCTGTTTGAGGTACCAGCGGATCCCGCGCCCCGCCTTCAGGGCGGCGGTCCTCATCGCCGTCTTCCGGAACCGGCCAGCTCGCGCTGGGAGGCTTCGTACTCACGGACCGCTTGCTTCTCCTGCGCGGTGGCGAGGAATTCCGCCGGCGCGACGAGGTGCGAGGGCACGGGCGGGACCTCGACGGTCGGAAGCCCACCACGCTTCGCCGCTTTGAGCCAGATGGGGATTGCGCTGGCGACCACGATGAGGGTGAGCAACGCGAAGAGGGCCTGAAGGACACCGTCAACCGTCACGTTCGTGATGATCTGCTGCATCTGGTCCATCGACTTCGCGGGCTTGAGCAGCTTGCCGCTGTCGAATGCCGCCGAGTAGACCGACCGCTGCTGGAAGAAGCCGATCTTCGCGTCGCCGGAGAACACCTTCTGCCAGCTCGCGGTCATCGTGGTGGTCAGGTCCCAGGCGAGAGCGATGCCGGGAATCCAGGCGTACCTGGCCTTGCCGTGCTTGAACATCAGGGTCACGCACAAGGTAAGGGCGATGGCCGCGAGCAACTGGTTGGAGATGCCGAACAGCGGGAACAGCTGGTAGATGCCACCGATCGGGTCGGTCACGCCGATATACAGCATGTAGCCCCACAGCGCGACGACCACGGCGCTGGCGGACCAGGAGGCCGGTTTCCAGGAGATGTCGCCGTACTTGGGCCAGAAGTTGCCGATCGTGTCCTGCAGCATGAAGCGGCCGACGCGGGTCCCGGCGTCGACGGCGGTGAGGATGAACAGCGCCTCGAACATGATCGCGAAGTGGTACCAGAACGCCGCGAGGCTTCCGCCGAACGCCTTGGTGAAGATCAGCGAGATGCCGAAGGCGAGAGTAGGCGCGCCACCGGTGCGGGAGATCAGGGTGATTTCGTGGATGGACTGTGCCGCGGCGGTGAGGTCGGCCGGGCTGATCGTGAAGCCGAGGGTGCCGATGAACTTCGCGGCGGCACCCGGCGTGCCACCCGTGGCGCCGGCGGGGCTGTTGATCGAGAAGTAGAGGCCTTGGTTGATGACGGAGGCAGCGATCAGGGCGCTGATCGCGACGAATGACTCCATCAGCATGCCGCCGTACCCGATCATCCGGACCTGGCTCTCCTTGGCGATCATCTTGGGCGTGGTGCCCGAGGCGATCAGCGCGTGGAAC
>DASVHT010000249.1:0-13491 GCA_036382455.1 Dermatophilaceae bacterium | reverse complement strand
GTTGGGGCGCTTGGTTCCTACGGGGAGTCCGAGCCGGGACGCGTGGCGTACGACGTCGTGGTTGGACAGCACCCAGGTGGTGGGGGCGCCGACCGAGTCCGCTGCTGCATACGACGAGGCGATGCCGTTGCGCAGGTCGTCGGCGCGCCACTGCGTCTTCAGGAAGTCAAAGTTGAACGCCTGGTGCATCTCGTCCTCGCGGACGTACCGAGCAATGCGTTCCTGCGAGTCGACCCATGCCTCGCCGCACAGGATGCGGTCGTGCTCGCCACGGTATCCGTCAGCGTCGATCGGAGCGTAGGAGTTGAGGACTCGACGCCACGCCCGGTAGATCTCATGGACACCGTCCTGGTCCCACATCGGCGCCCGCTTGCCGTTGGGCTCGTGCACCACGCCTTCGTCGTCGCCGAGGAGGTGCAGCGGTTCGTCCCAGTCGGGCAACCCGGCTTCCTTGATCAGTGCATTGGCGACGTCAACCCGGAAACCGTCGACTCCCCGGTCGAGCCAGAACCTCAGGATGTCCTCGAACTCGGCCCGGACCTCGGGGTTCTCCCAGTTGAAGTCCGGCTGCTTGACGTCGAACAGATGCAGGTACCACTGGCCGTCCTCGACACGGGACCAGGCTGACCCGCCGAAGACGCACTGCCAGTTGTTCGGCGGCAGGTCGCCATCGGAGCCACGGCCCTCACGGAACAGGTAGCGCTCCCTCTCGGGGCTGCCCGGGCCGGCGAGCAGCGCGGCCCGGAACCACGGGTGCTCGTCGGAGGAGTGGTTGGGGACGAGGTCCACGATGACTTTGAGGCCGAGGTCATGGGCGGCGACCAGCAGGATGTCGGCGTCGGCCAGGGTGCCGTAGAGGGGGTCGACGTCGCGGTAGTTGGCCACGTCATAGCCGGCGTCGGCCTGGGGCGAGGTGTAGAAGGGCGAGAGCCAGACGGAGTCCACGCCGAGGTCGCGCAGATACGGAAGGCGGGCCGTGATTCCCGGCAGGTCGCCGACGCCGTCACCGTCACTGTCGGCCCACGAGCGGGGGTAGATCTGGTAGATCACGGCCTGGCGCCACCAGGGCGAGTCCGGGCGGGAAGCAGCATGGACCCGGGTGGGAGGAGCCGTGGTGGTCATGTCAGTCGTCCAGGGAGTTGACCATGGAGTGGGCTGCTCCCTCGAGGTAGTCGCGCAGGATCAGGTCGTTGGCCGGAGCGAGGTCAAGGGTGTCAACGGCGGCCATGATGTGGGCCAGCCACCGGTCGCGCTGGGCGGGGGTGACCTTGAACGGGGCGTGGCGCATCCGAAGTCGCGGGTGGCCTCGCTCCTCCGAGTACGTCGGGGGACCGCCCCAGTACTGTTCGAGGAACATCCGGAAACGTGTTTCGGCGGGCCCGAGGTCGTCCCCGGGATACAGCGCCCTCAGCTCGGGGTCGCCGGCCACGCCCGCGTAGAACTCGTGGACGAGCGTGCGAAACGTCTCGTGGCCGCCCACCTGGTCATAGAAGCTCACACCGGTCACGGTCCAATCCTTTCAGGCTCCGGTGGCGGGACCGCCCGGCCCACCGCCATATGGCGGCATGACCTGCGGAGCACGGATCCCGGCCCCGTCGAACGCGGCCTTGACCCGCTCGCGGATCTCTCGCGATACAGGGAAGCTCTCGTTGGGCGCGCACTTGGCGATGACCCGGACGGTGACCACACCGCCGATCATCGACTCGACCCCGGCCACCACCGGTTCCTCCAGCAACCGCGACTTCCAGTCCTCGGAGTCGTCGAGCTCGTGCACCACCTTGCGGATCAGCGGCAGGACCGTTTCCAGACTCTCGCTGTAGCCAACAGGGATGTCCACCACCGCGGTCGACCATCCCTGCGACCGGTTGCCGATCCTGACGATCTCGCCGTTACGGACGTACCAGACGATGCCGCTCGGGTCCCTCAACCTGGTGACCCGGAGGGTGACGTCCTCGACCGTGCCGACCGCCTCGCCGGTGTCGATCACGTCGCCCACGCCGTACTGGTCCTCAAGGATCATGAAGATCCCTGACAGGAAGTCCTTGACCAGGCTCTGCGCGCCGAAGCCGAGGGCGACACCCCCGACACCAGCCGACGCCAGAAGCGGTCCCAGCGGCAGCCCCACCGTGGCCATGACCGTGAGCAGGGCCAGGGTGAAGATGACGAACGTCGACGAGCTCTTGAGGATGGCGCCCATCGTTGCGGCGCGTTGCGTCTTGCGCTCCTCGTCCAACCCTGTTGCCTGGGCAAGGATGCGGGTCGCTCGGCGAGGGGTCTGACTCTCGTTCCGGGCCGCCCGGGTCAAGGCGTTGGCGACGATCCGGTCGATCGCCCGGTGCAGCACCCAGCGAAGCAGGACGGCCCCCACCAGGGTGCCGATGATGGTCAGGGAAGGGCCGATCAGTGGCTCCCAGAAACCCACCTTGTCCGGCGTGAGGATGGGTAGCGTGTCGACCGACACAGGGGCGGGGGTTGGCAACGTCATACCGGCTATCTTTGCCAATGGTTGGCGCATGCGTGCACCGCCGCCCATGAAACACTCGCATGCGTACCCAACGCTGGCTCCCGAAAGGAATGACGTGCCGACCCACGCACCCTCGCATGCCCTTGCCGAGCTCGCCCGCGCCTTCGGCGTCGCCACCGAGTACTGGGACTGGCAGGGTAACCACGTCATCGTCGGTGCGCCGACCATCTCGGCTGTCCTCGAGGCCCTCGGCCTTGAGGTATCCAACGACGCTGCCATCGCGAGATCCCTTGCCGTTGTTGCAGACCGGGCGTGGTATCGGACCTTGCCCCCGATCGTCGTATGCCGCGAGAGCTGGCCGGCGTGGGTACCTCTGCATCTGCCTGACGGCGCAGAGGCCGACATGTGGGTTGTCCTCGAGGAGGGTTCCCGACGTGAGGTCCGCCAGGTCGACCACTATGTCGAGCCCAGGATCATGGACGGCCGGCCGACGGGGGAGGCGACCTTTGAGGTGCCTGGCGACCTGCCGCTGGGCTGGCACACGCTCAACGCGCGGATCGGTGACGACAGCTTCTCCACCCCGCTGGTCGTGTCACCCTCGGCTCTGACCCTCCCCGCCTCACTTCAGCATCGAAGCGCGTGGGGCCTGATGAGCCAGATGTACTCCGTCCGGTCCCATCGGTCGTGGGGCCTGGGAGACCTCGCTGATCTCGCCGACCTGGGCGCGTGGGCGGCGGCCGACCTGGGCGCCGACTTCGTCCTGGTGAACCCTCTGCATGCGGCCGAACCGGTTGCCCCCATGGAGCCTTCGCCCTACCTGCCCACATCCCGGCGTTTCGTCAACCCGATCTACGTCCGCGTCGAGGACATACCCGAGATGGGCTACGTCTCCTCCGCAGAGCGGCAGCTGCTGGAGTGGCACGCGGATGACGCATGGACCCTCAATGAGGCGGACACCATCGACCGTGACGCGGTCTGGGCCGCCAAGCTCGCGGCGTTGGGCACGGTCTACCACCAGACGCGTTCATCGCGACGCGAACGTGCCTTCACCGCGTTCTGCGAGCGCGAAGGCCAGGCGCTGCTCGACTTCGCCACGTGGTGTGCGCTGGCCGAGAAGCACGGGCTGCCGTGGACCCAGTGGCCGGCGGAGCTCCAGGACCCGCGCAGCTCCGCGGTTGAGGCGATGCGAGACCAGCTCGGCGATCGGGTGGAGTTCTTCCGGTGGTTGCAGTGGATCGTCGACGAACAGCTCGATGCGGCCCAGCGTCACGTCAAGGAGGCCGGGATGGCCATCGGCGTCATTCAGGACCTTGCGGTGGGTGTCCACCCCGAGGGTGCGGATGCCTGGGGACTTGCGGATGTGCTCGCTCACAAGGTCACGGTTGGCGCCCCCCCGGACCAGTACAACCAGCAGGGCCAGGGCTGGAGCCAGCCACCGTGGCGGCCGGACCGGCTCGAGGAGCTGGGCTACGCGCCGTACAGGGACATGTTGCGCAGCATCCTGCGCCATGCCGGTGGCATCCGGATCGACCATGTCATCGGTCTCTTCCGGCTCTGGTGGGTCCCGGACGGGCGACCCGCCAGTGAGGGCACCTATGTCCGCTACGACCACGAGGCGCTCATCGGGATCTTGGCGCTCGAAGCCCATCGGGCGGCCGCCCTGGTGGTCGGCGAGGACCTTGGTGTCGTTGAGCCGTGGGTGCGTGACTATCTGCGCGAGCGCGGCATCCTCGGCACGTCGATCCTGTGGTTTGAGAAGGACAGCGCGGGCGAGCCCCTGCCTGCCGAGTCCTATCGCGAGCTGTGCCTGGCCACCGTGACGACCCATGATCTGCCGCCGACGGCTGGCTATCTGACAGGTGCGCACGTCGACCTCCGCGAGGACCTCGGTCTGCTGACCCGCCCCGTCGAGCAGGAACGCACGATCGACGAGGCTGCTCGTCAGAAGGTCATCGAGCTGCTGATCGAGCGAGGCCTGCTTCGACGCGGTGCCCCACCGAGTGATGTCGTCGAGGCTCTGCACCGGTTCCTGTCGTGGACACCGGCCAAGCTGCTCGGTGTTGCCGTCTCGGACATGGCGGGTGACCGCAGGACGATGAACCAGCCGGGCACCGACGAGGAGTACCCCAACTGGCGGCTGCCGCTGGCCGGACCTGACGGCAAGCCGGTGATGCTGGAGGACCTCATGGCATCGCGCTGGGCCCGTCGGCTCGCTCGCTGCTGTTCTTCCTCGGGCTGAGCTGAAGGATCGTGGTCGTCAGAACAACCACGATCCTTCGTCGTCTTTGCGGGGTATGCCAGGTGGTGGTCGGGGTCCCGTTCAGGCGCTGAGGCACCGAGGCGATCAGGCGCGCTGGGCGTCCCGTTGCTGGGCGGCGAGAGCGCGGGTCAGGCCGTCGCGGTTCTCCGACACGATGCGGCGCAGGGCCGCAGTAGCCTCGGGGTTCGCGTCGAGCCAGCGCTGTGAGGCGTCGGCCAGCTCACGGTTGGCCAGCATCGTGGGGTAGAAGCCGACGACGATCGACGAGGCCATGGCGTGGGTCCGCGAGCTCCAGAGGTCCGTGAGCATGGCATGGTACTTCTCCACGTATGGCGCGAGCAGGGCCGTGTCGTGCACCCGGGAGAAGCCCTGGGCGATGGCGTCGACCGTCTGGTTGGGCAGGCCCTGCTCCTCGATGACCTGGTGCCAGGCCCTGGCCTTGGCCTCGGCCGTGGGCAGGATCGCCAGTGCCCGTGCGGCGCGCTCGCGACCGGTCGCCGTGTTGTCCCGCTGACGCTCGGCCTCGATCTCGCTCTCTCCGGCGGCGCCGGACATGGCCAGGCTGGTCAGCAGGGTCCATCGCATCTCGGTGTCGATCGCCAGACCGTCGAGCGCGGCACGGCCCTTGAGCAGCGCGCGCATCCACGTGACGTCAGTGGTGCTACGGGCGTATCCGGCAAACGCGCTGACGAGCTGCAGCTGTGCGTCACTACCCGGCATGGCCGACATGGCCAGCTCACGCAGGCGTGCCGCCAGCGAGGTCAGGGCCTCCTCACGGTGCTCCGGGGTGACATAGAGGTGGGAGGCGGTGCCCAGCTGGCTGAGCAGCACCCGCAGGAGTGTTGAGTCGCTCTCGCCGGGTATCGCGTTGAGCACCAGGTCGCAGAAGTCGCGCCCCGACATCTCGGCGTCGCGGGTCATGTCCCAGGCCGCGCCCAGGACGATGGACTGGGGGAGGCTGCTGGAGAAACGTCGGGGGTGGGCCAGCAACGTGGCCATCGAATGATCGTCGAGGCGGATCTTGGCATACGCGAGGTCGTCGTCGTTGACGAGCAGGAGGTCCGGCCGCTGCTGACCCACCAGCTGCGGCACCTCGGTGCGCTCACCGTCGATGTCGAGCTCGATCCGGTTGACCCGCACGAGCCGGTCACCCTCGACGTCGTAGCTGCCGATCGCGAGGGTGTGCGGACGAAGAGTCGGGAACGCCTCGACAGCCGTCTGGGTGATGGCGGCTGCCGTGATGATGCCCTCGTCGTCGACCGTTATCTCCGGGCGCAGGGTATTGACCCCAGCGGTCTCGAGCCAGAGCTGCGACCACTTCTGCAGGTCACGGCCCGAGGCCTGCTCGAGCTGTCCGAGCAGGTCGGAGAGTGTGGTGTTCTGCCAGGCATGCTTCGAGAAGTACTGGCGAAGGCCGTCCGTGAACGGCTCGCGACCGACATAGGCCACGAGCTGCTTGAGGACCGATGCACCTTTGGCGTAGGTGATTCCGTCGAAGTTGACCTCGACGTCCTCGAGGTCGCGGATCTCGGCGACGATCGGGTGGGTCGAGGACAGCTGGTCCTGGCGGTAGGCCCAGGACTTCTCGGCGGTGTTGAAGGTGGTCCATGCCGTGTCCCATTGCGTGGCCTCGGTCGAGCACGTCGTCGACGCCCACTCGGCGAACGACTCGTTGAGCCACAGGTCGTTCCACCACTGCATGGTGACCAGGTTGCCGAACCACATGTGTGCCAGCTCGTGCAGGATCGTCAGCGCACGGCGCTCGATGATCGCCTCGGTGACCTTGCCCCGGAAGACGTACTTCTCGTTGAAGGTCACGGCACCTGCGTTCTCCATGGCGCCCATGTTGTACTCAGGCGTGAAGACCTGGTCGTACTTCGTGAAGGGGTAGGCGCAGTCGAACTCGTTCTCGAAGAACGCGAACCCGCGCCTGGTGCAGTCGAAGATGTTGTCGGCGTCCAGGTGCGGAGACAGCGACTTGCGGCACAGAATGCCCAAAGGCACCGTGCCCTTGCGGGTCTGGACCTCGTCGCGGACCACGTCATACGGGCCGGCGATCAGGGCGGTGATGTAGCAGGACATGCTCGGCGTGGGCGCAAAGGTCCAGGTCGCGCTGAGCACTCCCTCGACCATGCCGGTTGCCACCGGCTCCGGCGTCGGCTCGTTGGAGATGACCTTCCAATGGGCAGGAGCTGTGACCGTGAAGGCGTACGTCGCCTTGAGGTCGGGCTGCTCGAAGACCGCGAACATCCGGCGGCAGTCGGCGACCTCGAACTGCGTGTACAGGTAGACCTCGTTGTCCACCGGGTCGACGAAACGGTGCAGGCCCTCGCCGGTGTTCATGTAGACCCCGGTTGCGTCGATCGTGAGCTCGTTGGGCCCAGACCTCAGCGCCGGGAGCTGGACCCGAACGCCGTCGAAATGCGTTGCCGGATCGAGCGACTCGCCATTGAGGATGATCTGCTCGACAGAGGCTGCGATCACGTCGATGAAGGTGCTCGCACCATCCACCGACGCCGCGAACGTCACCGTCGATCGGGTCCGGAAGGTTGACGGGCTGGTCGTCAGGTCGAGGGCGATGTCATAGGCCGAGACGGACAACAGGTCAGCGCGCTCGCGGGCTTCGTCGCGAGTCAGGTTCTTGCCAGGCACGGGGTCATCTCCTGTGAGATACGTCGAGGGTCACGACATCCTCGCACGGCCGCATCCGCACCCTCACTCCTGCGCGGACGCCGTGACTGACAGGATGATGCCTATGGCTGCCAACGCTTCCGTTGAGATGTGGTTCGACCCGGTTTGCCCGTGGGCGTGGATGACATCGCGTTGGCTCATGGAGGTCGAGCAGGTCCGCGACGTCGAGGTCACCTGGTCGGTGATGAGCCTGTCGGTCCTCAATGAGGGACGTGAGCTGTCAGCGGACTACCGCATGATGATGGACCGCTCCTGGGCGCCGGTGCGGGTCATCGTCGCGGCCGCCAGGGAGCGCGGCCCGAAGGTGATCAAGTCGTTGTTCGACGCCATGGGCACCCGCATCCACCTCGACGGAGAGACGGACTACCTCAAGGTCATTGCTTCGGCGCTCCAGGAGTGCGGCCTTCCCTCTGAGCTCTCCCGGTTCGCCGACTCGACCGAGGTCGACGACGACCTGCGCGCCAGCCACCAGCGGGCCATGGACCTGGTGGGGGACGACGTCGGCACCCCCGTGATCTCGGTCGAGGGGGTCGCCTTCTTCGGCCCGGTTATCTCGCAGGCGCCCATGGGCGGCGACGCCGGCAGGCTCTGGGACGGCTGCCTGCTCGTTGCCGGCACTCCGGGCTTCTTCGAGCTCAAGCGCACCCGCACGGTCGGGCCCATCTTCCCGGGCCGTGACGAGCCGCACTCCTGACGCTTTTGACAAGACGGCAACACCTCACCCCATTGACGACAAGGACTCCCAACCACATGCGTGTACACATCGGCGGCGACCATGCGGCATACGACCTGAAGTGCACCCTGGTGACCTTCCTGCAGGCCAAGGGCTATGACGTGATCGACCACGGGCCGGAGTACTTCGATGCCGAGGACGACTACCCGGTGTCAGTGCTTCGTGCGGCGGAGGCCGTGTCGGGTGACCTTGGCGCGTTCGGCATCGTGCTGGGCGGCTCCGGCAACGGCGAGCAGATGGCCGCGAACAAGGTCAGAGGCATCAGGGCGGCGCTGGCCTACAACGTCGAGACCGCCGAGCTGGCACGGACGCACAACGATGCCCAGGTCCTGTCCATCGGAGCACGGATGAACACGCTGGACGAGGCCAAGGCCATGGTCGAGACCTTCCTGACCACGACGTTCAGCGGTGACGCGCGCCATGCCCGACGCCTGGCCATGGTTGATCGCTACGAGCAGAACGGTGAGCTGCCGCCGGTTCCAGCGGCCGAGGGCTGAGACTGAGGTACTTGGTTGGCAAGAATTGTGGATAAGGACCCGTGCAGACAGCGACGTTGAATACAGTGGTCGGACCGTGAACAAACATGCACAAGTGGTCGCGCATCGGCGACGCACCATCGCGCTGCGCCGTACCTCAGAGCGCATCGGCGAGATCGTGCGGGGGTTCCCCGGCCTCGCGGCGCTGGTCCTTATCCTCTTGGCCGCTCTGGCGGCCACCCTGATCGATGACTTTCCGTTGGTCTTGCCCTGGACGTCCTTCGTGCCGTTGATCGTCCTTGCCGGACTTTTCCTGCCGCCGAGATGGCTCGGGCTCGTCCTGCTGGTCATTGCTGGTCTGCTCACGTATGACGGTTTCGCGTTGTCAGGGACCAAGAGCAACTTTGCCGGTTCCGTTGTCGTCCTGGCCGTGGTGGCAGCCATGATGGCCTGGTTGGCGGTCTCGCGAGCCCGGTTGGGTGTCCAGGGGACACTGGGGGAGTCGATGTTGGTCGACCTGCGCGATCGGCTTCGCGCTCACGGTGAGCTGCCGGCGCTGCCCGAGCCGTGGCATGCCGAGGTTGCTCTGAAGTCGGCCTTTGGCGAGTCCTTCTCCGGGGACTTCGTCGTGGCCAGCCGCTCGAACACCCGCGACCGGATCGAGGTCGCCCTGGTGGATGTCTCGGGCAAGGGCGTCAACGCCGGGACGCGAGCCCTGCTGCTGTCAGGGGCGTTCGGGGGGCTCCTCGGCGCGATGGACCCCGTCGACTTCCTGGATGCGGCCAACTCGTATCTGCTTCGCCAGGACTGGGACGAGGGCTTTGCGACGGCGATCTACATCGCCCTCGACCTGGATACCGGCCGGTTCCGCCTGAGCGCGGCCGGTCACCCTCCAGCGGTGAAGTTCTGGGCAGGCTCTGGGCTGTGGCAGGTCCTGGACACCGAGCACGGTCCGCTGTTGGGCGTCCTGAAGGGTGCCAGCTTCCCCGCTTCGTCCGGCGAGCTGGGTCGCGGTGATGCGTTGCTGCTCTACACCGACGGTGTCATCGAGACCCGGACCCGAGATCTGCAGGTCGGTATCGACCGGATGCTCGGCGTGGCCGAGCGCCTGGTGACACGTGGCTTCTCCGGTGGCGCGTCACGCATCTGCGCAGCGGCGCTGGCCGGCGAGACCGACGACCGGGCCGTCGTACTCATCTGGCGCAGCTGACGTCCTTGGGGCCGTTGACAATCCGGCGCTCTTGACGGGGTCAGGCAGTGGTGGGGAACTGGCGTTGACGCAGGCTGATGTCGGCGCACTCCAGGCAGATCTCCTCGGGCACGACTCCGAGCTTCATCAGGACAGCGAACGCCTTGCAACCCACGCAGATCCCCAGGATGGACTCGAGCGCGGGAAAGAAGATCATCACGGCGCCGATCATCACGACGACTGGGCCTGCGATACCCAGGGCCCAAAGAATGGCGGCTGCAGTCGTCAGTACTGCTCCGATCCCCGCGGCGAAGCGCTTGGGCGGTCCCGCGGACGGGCGCTTGGCCGCGCTGACGCGCGGACGCACCAGCCGCTGCACCGCTTGTGACACGGTGCTGGCCTTGGGGCCGAACGCGACCCGCAGGGTGAAGTCCACGGCGAGAACGGCGTAGATCCACCACTGGTGCAGGCTCAGGGCGGCAATGGCGAGGACCAGGACGACTGCGGCGATCAGCCGAACGGTCACGTCGTCGACGACTCGGGGAAAGCGCGGGCTTGCGGTCATGGCACGTTCAACAACGCGACGCGTCCGGCGTACTCCGTGCAGTCGAGATGTCTCGCTATGTGAGCACTTGGGCTATGGGAGAGGCGGTCCAGCCGGCTCGAAGGTCGTGCTGGCCGTGAACGCGGCTCGTCGGGCGGTACGACGCAGCGCGCCGAGGACGGCCCGTCCCGTCACGAGGATGAGCACCACGTTGGTCAGCGCCCGCCCGAGGTCCCAGCCCAGAGAGGTCGCCACCGAGAACACCAGGAAGTGGTGCACGTTGGTGAGAAGGGCCGCACCCGGCAGGAAGGAGAGCTGGGTGCCGGCACCGACGCTGAACGGCCAGAAGGTCAGGTTCAGCAGGAGCCCGTAGGCCAGGGCGCTGAGTCCGCCGTATGCCGCGAGCAGCCCGAGCTCGGCCCGTCCCCGAGCGTGGGGGAGCAGGCCGGCGCCGAGCCCCACCCAGGCGGCCCCGAGCATCTGGAACGGCAGCCATGGCCCCACGCCACCGGTCACCAGCGCCGAGGTCCCGAGCGTGGTGGCACCGAGCACGAAACCGAATCCCGCGCCGAACACCCGGCCGGCCAGGATGAGCAGGAAGAAGACCGTCTCGAGACCGGCAGTGCCGGCACCGAGCGGTCGCAGCGCCGCCCCGACCGCCGACAGCACACCGAGCATGGCCACGGCCTTGACGTCCAGGCCACCCTCGCCGACCTCGGCCAGCACGACGGCGAGCAGCAGCGGCAGCAGCATCGCGAAGAGCAGCGGCGCGTCAGTACCGTGCGCCAGGCCGGCACCGTTATCCACCAGGAGTGGCCAGCCGAACGCAGCGATCCCCACGACCGACATCAGAAGGACGGCAGTCGTCGAGCGCGGCCGCAGAGCGATCGCCCGGGCAGGGGTGCCCGTCATCGAGCCCATGGCCGCGCTCACGAGGGCGCCACCGTTGAGGTCGATGAAGCCGAGGTTGAGGAAGCCGAGGTCGACGCAGCTGAGGTTGATGAAGCTGGGGTTGGCGCCGCTGAGTTTGGGGAAGCCGAGGTTGACGCAGCCGAGGTTGACGCAGCCGAGGTTGCCGTTCGCGGGGCCAGGGCGGCTTGCACGTCCCGCACGGTCAGCCACGGTTGCGGTGACAGGATCTTGGCGACCTGCGGCGCGAAGGCAGGGGAGGAGACGATGACGTCCGCCGTCGGGCCGTCAGCGACCACGTCGCCGTCTGCCATGACGACGACGCGATCGGCGGTGTCGGCGACGAACTCGACGTCGTGGGTGGACAGCAGGACAGCGCGACCGCGGTCGGCGAGCTCGTGCACGACGTCACGCAGCCGCCGCTTTGCCCCGTAGTCGAGCCCCCGTGTGGGCTCGTCGAGCAGCAGGACCGTCGGGTCGGCACTGAGCTGGACGGCGATCACGAGCGCGAGCCTCTGGCCTTCGGACAGGTCCCGTGGGTGCTGGCTCGGGGCGATGCCGGGCGCGATCCGCTCCAGCAAGCGGGCGCAGCTGCCGGCGTTGGCGCCGCTCTCGTTGTCGGCACGTTCGCACTCGCCTGCAACGGTGTCCAGATAGAGCAGGTCGCCGGGCTCATGCGGCACGAGGCCTACGAGCCGGCGTCCTCGGGCCGGGTCGAGAGTCGCCGGGTCGAGCCCACCCCGCAACCCGACGTCCGATACGGCGTCCCCGCCGGCCACGACGGCCACGCGTCCTCGGTCGCGACGACCCGACCCCTGCAGTGCCCACAGCCGCGAGGACTTGCCCGAGCCGTTGCGCCCCATCAGTGCCGTCACCTCACCGGCCCGCAGGGTCAGATCGATGTCGCTGACGGCGACTACCTCGCCGTATCGCACGACGATCCCGCGCGCCCGCAGTGCAGGAACGCCAATACCGTCCGAGGGCCGACGGCCCCGGGGTTGTGGGGCGCAGTGGCTCAGCCGTTCGCGAAGCGGTCCCACTCGTCGGCGGGCGTCCCGCACGGACAGCGGCAGCGGCGTCCAACGGGCCAGTCGACCGAGCTCAACCACTGGCGGTGCCACGGACGAGGTGACCATGAGCTCGGCGGGCGGCCCTGACTCTGCCCGGCCGTCAGAACTGAGGTGGACCACCCGGTCGGCATACTGAAGGACGCGCTCGATGCGGTGCTCGGCGAGCATCACGGTGACGCCGAGGTCGTGCACCAGCCGGGTGATGGCGGCAAGGACCTCCTCTGCGGCAGTCGGGTCCAGCGCCGACGTCGGCTCGTCCAGGACCAGCACCCGGGGGTGGGTCGTGAGCACGGAACCGATGGCGACCCGTTGCTGCTGACCACCGGACAGGTCGCGCAGCGCGCGGTGTCGCAGGTCTGCCAGACCTAGTAGGTCCAGCGTCTCCTCGACGCGCTTGCGCATGACGTCCGGGGCCAGAGCCAGCTGCTCCATGCCGTAGGCGAGCTCCTCCTCGACGGTGTCGGTGACAAAGCCGGCCAGTGGGTTCTGCCCCACCACACCCACGATGTCGGCGAGATCCCGTGGCCGGTGCTCGCGGGTGTCGCGGCCCAGCAGGCGGACCGATCCCTGGAGCGTGCCACCGGTGAAGTGCGGGACCAGGCCGTTGACGGCGCCAAGCAGCGTCGACTTGCCGGAGCCGGTGCGACCGACCACGAGGCACAGCTCACCCTCCTCGACGGTGAGGTCAACCGCTGTCAGTGCCGGGTGCGGGGCATCCGGATACGTGATGCTGACCCGCTCGAAGACGATGGCTGGGCTCACGGGCGCGGCCTCTCTTGGGCACGCTCGGTGACGGGCGGCGATACCGGTATCGGGGTCGTTGAAGCGGTGCTCAGCGGTACGGGGGAGACGATGGCAGCCAGGCCGGCCGCGAGAATGCCAGCCGTTGCCACGAGCGGCAGTGCAGGCACAGCGAGTGGGTGGAGCGGAGCGGTCAACGCGCTGGGATCGGTGTAGCCCACCCACAACACGGCCGCGGCCGCTGCCAGGCCGCAGGCGGCGGTCGCCCACTCCGGGGCCCGCCAAGGGTCGGGTCGGTAGGTGCTGCGCCGAACGCGTTGCCCGCCGACCCACATCCCGGCCGCCGCGAGCACGAGTCCGGTGAGCAGCGCCGGGAGACCAAGCACGGTGGCGGACTGCGCGTCCAACAGGCCG